>CAJURF010000007.1:0-13568 GCA_910588825.1 uncultured Lachnospiraceae bacterium | reverse complement strand
TGGAGAAGCCGGGAGAAAGAAGAGATGCGGAAGCAGTACTGCGTGTCAGTGTATCGGCAAATGTAGAAATGTATAAGCGGGCAGGGAGGGAAGATGAAATGGTGAATCAGGTGGTGTGGCGGTTATTTGGAGATGAAATCGAGAAAGTAGTTGAGGAAAAATTGAGTGATAGTGTAGAAAAGACAATGACGGACGAGAAAGTTTCAGATATAAAACGCATAATGAAGAAGTTAAAAATGACTGAACAGGAAGCAATGAATTTTTTGGATATTCCCCAGGATAAACACGCCAAGTATGCAGAAATGCTGGCAGAAGAAATGGAACATAAAAAAGGATAGCGGAAGAAAGAGGGAAGGGAAAAATAAATACAATTACACAAACGATAGACCCAGCAGAACAGATAGACTGGCATTCAGGCTTCGCAGGAGGCCTGGGATTGAGCTTTCGAAAATACAGAGAAGCGCTGCATATAGAGCGGGAATATCCGCTGACGAAAGAGCCGCCGCGGATGGACTTTTTGGTCATCAAAAAGGAAAAAGATACGGTAATTGATAATGCAGTGGGAAAAATATTTCGTAAACATAATGTGGTCGAAAATAAAAATCCAAATGATTCGCTGAACAGCGATGTGGTGTGGAAAGTAATCGGCTATGCGGGATTATATAAAGGTTTGGCGGAACATGTGAATGAAATTCCAGCAGAAGAACTGACCATATCCATATTCCGGAACCGCTGTCCAAGGGAGTTGTTTAAAGAGTGGAAAAGAAAAGGGATAGAGATCAGTCATCCCTATGGCGGTGTGTACTATGTAGAGGGAGTAGTGAGCCTGCCCCTGCAGATTATAGTAGCAAATGAATTGGAGGAAGAAGAATTTCTGAGCTTAAAAATGCTGATGCCAGGGGTAAAGGAGAAAGAAATTCGAAAATTTCTGGCATATATGAGAACATTGGAGAAGCCGGGAGAAAGAAGAGATGCGGAAGCAGTACTGCGTGTCAGTGTATCAGCAAATGTAGAAGTGTATAAGCGGGCAGGGAGGGAAGATGAAATGGTGAATCAGGTGGTGTGGCGGCTATTTGGAGATGAAATCGAGAAAGTAGTTGAGGAAAAGTTGAGTGATAGTGTAGAAGAAGTTATAGAAAAGACGATGACGGACGATCAAGTTTCATATATAAAAATAGTAATGAAAAAGTTAAAAATGACTGAACAGGAAGCAATGAATTTTTTGGATATTCCTCAGGATAAACACGCCAAGTATACAGAAATGCTGGCAGAAGAAATGGAACATAAAAAAGGATAGCAAAAGAAAGAGGGAAGGGAAAATAATTAAGATACGGTAATTGATAATGCAGTGGGAAAAATATTTCGTAAACATAATGTGATCGAATATAAAAATCCAAATGATTCGCTGAACAGTGATGTGGTGTGGAAAGTAATCGGCTATGCGGGATTATATAAAGGTTTAGCAGAACATGTGAATGAAATTCCAGCAGAAGAACTGACCATATCCATATTCCGGAACCGTTATCCAAGGGAGTTGTTTAAAGAGTGGAAAAAAGAAGGGATAGAGATCAGTCATCCCTATGACGGTGTGTATTATGTGGAGGGAGTAGTGAGCCTGCCCCTGCAGATTATAGTGGCAGACGAATTGGAGGAAGAAGAATTTCTGAGCCTAAAAATGCTGATGCCAGGGGTGAAGGAGAAGGAAATCCGAAAATTTCAGCTATTAAGAGTATCATGGAGAAATTCCATCTGACTGCACAGGAAGCAATGAATGCATTAAACATTCCCCCACATAAACAAGCTGAGTATGAAGAAAAGCTATCATACTACAGCAAAAGAAAACAGGTGTAGCCAAAAAAATACCGGGCAGGCAGTCATTTACTGCCGCCCGGTATTTCCGGATACTTGGACACTGCCCAGACGGGTCCGCCGTATCTGCAGGGGTTCATAGCTTCTTCTATGATCAGATTGGGGTCCCAGGATTTGGTGGTATTCTCCAGACTCTGGGGATCTACAATCTGCAGAGTTCCGTCATCCGCAGCCCCTGTGACCAGTATAAAATGTCCGCTGTCTGTGAAATGTCCCGGTCCCATGAGCAGAACCAGTATTTTGTCAAGGCCGAGAGCGCCTCTGATGTTTTCCGGGGTGAGGGCGATCTGGCAGCTTTCTACCCGCAGACCGAACAGAGACAGTCCTTCCGGCACCAGATTGTGGCAGGAGCCGTGTCCGGGGGAGTGATAGCCATGGTCTTTTGACCAGGCGGCCATATCTACAGGCGTCACATTGTGCTCCGTGAAACTGTTGACCACCATGGCAAGAGCAGTGGGGCCGCAGCCGTAGGAGGTAAGGGGGTCCTGCCCTCCCCACAGATAGCCAGCCCATCGGGAGTCATGCTGGTTAAAATAGGTCATAAATCCCATGCCTGTTGGAATCGTGCCCACATAAGTCCCGTCTTCTAAAAGCTGTAAAGGTTCGCCCTTTGGTGTGGGTTTTGCCGTGGGTGTGGGTTCCGGCGTGGGAATGGGTGTAGGCTTTGGCGTGGGTGTTGGTGTGGGACCGAACTCTTTTAAAATCGGATTATGTTTCTTTTTGGGAAAAGAACTGGCGGCCATCTTCGTGGAAAGAGGAAGATATCCGGCAGTACACACAAAAATCAATGCCAGCGGAAGGCAATGCTGCTTCAAAAAAATACCTATACGGTCAAATTTTATTTTCATGGCAGTAGACCTCCATAGAAAACGTGAATAATAATCTGAACACGCAATTTTCACAAGAATAGTTTTGTTATCTACTTGGAATTATTATAACATGTATGTTAAAATAAAACCAGCATAGTATTTCAACATATCCCCACAGCAGGAGAGGCCATGCAGATTGTTTTTGACCATATTACAAAAAAGTTCGATGAGGGCAGTATAGGTCTGGAGAAAGTTTCCTTTGAAATTCAGAAAGGGGAATTTGTTTTTGTGATCGGAAAGAGCGGTGCCGGAAAGAGTACGCTGCTGCGGCTGCTGACAAAACAAATGAATGCCACCAGTGGAAATATATATGTAGATGACCAGTCAATAGGGAGGCTGAAACCAAAAGAGGTTCCCTATTTCCGCAGGAAGTTTGGTATCATGGATAAAGAGACGGGACTTCTGGACTATATGGATCTCTATCACAATGTGGAGCTGGCGCTGATAGCCACAGAGCAGCCGGAAGCGTCCATGCGGCCGAAAGTTTTAAAGGCGCTGAGCGTTATGGGGCTGCGGGGAAAAGAGGATTATCTGCCTGTGGAGGTGTCCATTGGGGAGCGGGCCAGGGCAATGCTGGCAAGAGCCATTGTCACAAATCCGTCCATTTTGGTGCTGGATGAGCCCACGGCGAATCTGGACCCAGGGCTGGCATGGGATATTATGTCACTGGTGGAACGAATCAACAGGGCTGGGATTACGGTGATTATGGTGAGCCACTCGGAAGACCTGGTTAATGTGATGCACAAGCGGGTGCTGACTCTGGTGTCAGGGGCACTGGTGTCTGATGCCAAGAAAAGCGGGTATGATTTTAAAGCCATGGATGTTTTCACTCACCGCAAAGTGATGCGCAGACGTTACGGCAGAGATTACGATATTCTGGAACCAGTGGACAAAAAATCCTTTTTGGGAAGCCGATAGGGTTATATTTTATATGTGAAAGTCGATATATATAATGAGAAAGGCTGGATTCTATTTATGCAAAATATGATTTCCGCGTAAGAGACAGCAGGGAAACAGCTTGATAACAGTAAATGGAGCAGTTTTTCGCTGTAGTTTCTGAGCGGATGACAGAAAGGAGAGATATTTATGGCAATTAATGGTATTGGATCATCCTTCAATAACATGTACAGTCTGCAGAATAATTATAATAATTACAGGCTTCAGATGGCACTTGCCAAGAGTGGACTTTCTAACTCCAACAGAACCACTGCCGGTACCGGCACCAGCACTGGGACCAGCGCAGCAGCAAACGGATCTGTTGACTTTTTAAAACAGTATAATACAGTAATGTCTGACCTGATGTCTTCTGCCAATGCATTGATGGGAACCAACACATCAGGCGTTATGAACGATCTTAGTGTGTCCAGTTCCAATACAGATGTGGCACAGGCCAGCATTCAGTACAGAACCAGAACTATGACAGCCAGGGATATGCAGGTGGATGTGCTTCAGCTTGCGCAGGCACAGCAGAACACAGGCAATGAGGTTATGGGCGCCCAGGCGGCAGAGGGGAACATGAGCTTTCAGATTGAATCTGCCCAGGGCGGTGTGATCAATGTGAATGTGAATTCCCTGTATGACGATGGAACCACTAAGTCTAACCGTCAGATGCTGAGAGAAGCAGCTCAGCAGATCAACAGCGCCAAAGGAAACGTCAGCGCGAAAGTTGTAGAGAATGACGGTAAGGTAAGCCTTCAGATCACTGGCAAAGAGACTGGGCTTCAGAATGCATTCACAGTTTCCGGAGAGATGGGGGCTGCGAAAGGCGCAGAACGGGAAGCAGTCAGCGCGCAGAACGCTCTGTACAATGTGACAGAAAACGGAGTGACAAAGAGTTATGCGTCTGATACAAACTCTGTCAGCCTGGATCTGGGACGCATCGGACTTCAGCTGAAAGATACCGGCTCTGTAAATATCAGCACCGCACCGGATACGAAGAAACTTGTTTCCGCTGTGGAGAAACTGGCAGAGAGCTATAACAGTGCAATTGCATTTCTTGGGAACAATACAGGCAGAGGAAGCGGCGTAGAGAGACAGCTGCGCAATCTGCTTTTGGGAATTGCTCCGGAGAAGTCTTTGGAACTGCTGGGCATTACCACCAAGGCGGATGGAACGCTGAAAGTAAATACAGAGACATTGACAGAGAAGCTGAATGAAGAACCCGGACTGGCAAGAGATATTATCGGCGGTGCCAATGGCATGGGCGCCAGGGCTTACAACAAAGCCCAGAGTGCAATGGGTGTGAACTCCGTAAGTTTAATCAACAATGACCTGAAGACTGCAGAAGAAGAAAACATGACCAATGAGTTCAACTTTATGAATATGTTCGCAAGATCAGGGGCTTATAATATGAATAATTATTATGCCCTGGGACTTATGGTTAATTACCTGGCATAGCGCAGGCAGGGAAATTGCAGGGCAAGGAGCTGTATCAGCTTCTTGCCTGCTTTCGCCATGATTTTTACAGCACAGCGAGGGGCAGGAGATGCCCGGTGAAGGAGGCAAAATGCTTGATAGAGAAAGATATGAGGCGCGTTATCTGCTTTCCGTAGTAGCATCAATTATTAATCAGACAGATATACCGCGTTCTGTGAGAACCCTGAATTGGGAAAACATCTATAAAATGGCGGAATATCATAAGGTGGCTCATATTGTTTATCTTGTCACATTGGGGATAGAAGATGACATTGACCGGAAATGGAAGAAGCTGTTCCGGGAGAAATATGAGGAATCCCTATTATCCCAGGAGCGCTACCGCAATGCGGCAGAAGTTGTCATGTGGCAGTTAAAGCAGAATAAGATTCACGCTTTGCTGATTAAAGATGGGATTATGAGTACCTGTTATGAGCCCAGGGAGCTGAGGGCATTGACCCAAGTGCGCATTTTTGTGGGGGAAGGCCAGGAGGCGAAGCTTCATTCTCTCATGCGCTCCATGGATTTTCAGAAAAAAGAAAATCGTAAAATAAAAGGGGATGTCTACTACCGGGTTCCCAAGACTACTGTTATTTTTTACACAAATCTGGGATTTCACACCAGGAAGCTGAAAAAATATTTTGACTTTCCGGTGAAAGTAATCCGTCAGATGGAAGGCGAGAAATTTCTGCATCAATTTACAGAGGACGAATTTTTTATTTATCTCATGTGTGATATGGTAAAACAGTATGCATGCGGGGATATCAAGATCAACAATATGGTTGACTATTGGCAGTTTTATAAGAAATACCATAAGCAGCTGAACTGGGAATATATACAAAAAGAACTGGCTGCAGCGGGGATTCTGGATTTTTCACAGAGACTGCAGAAGCTGGCACAGATCTGGTTTGGAGAGTCTGATGATGTGCTTACCAGGGAGTACGATGCAGAATCGGATGTTTATGATGCCATGGAAAGTTATATTCTCACAGGCGGAAAAGAGGGCAGGGAGATCAGCTGCAAATTAACGGAGCTGATTCAGGAGTCCGCAAAACTCCGCACTAAAGCCCGGAGAAAAGAGAGAATAAAGAGATACAGAAGTTTCACATTTCCCGATTTGAAATACATGGAGAAAATCTTCCCCATCTTGGAAGATGCCCCGTTTCTTATGCCATTGTGCTGGTTTTGGCGTTCTTTCTTGTTGACATTGAGGCCGGTCCGGAAAAAAATACACCGGGTAGTTTATCCTATCAAAAGGAGAATGGCAGAAATTGCAGAGAATATAGAAGAGCGGCATGAAGAAAAAATGCTGAAGAGGATGGATGAAGCTGTCCGTCAGGTGATGGAAGAATCCACGTCTTCCGTTGGTCAGGAAGTGCATGAGATTCTGGACCATGAGGGGGAAGAACCGGCAGAGCAGCCGGATATTCTGGATATTCTCTCAGAAGAAATTTCATCAGGGGAGCCTGGAATTTCCCAGGATCAGGAGGCACAGGAAAACAGCAGTACAGATAGTTTGTACAGAGATTCTGCCCAGGAGGACAGCAGTTCAGCAGGGATGGAAAAGGAACCGGAACGGGAAGTGTTTGGAATGCAGGATTTTTTTATGAATTCCAGATAATTGGTATTGACAATTGGACTTACATGCTTTATAATATGTATTGTTGTTGCGGTAGATATATAGCCGTCAGATGATTGTGCGTGTAGCTCAGCTGGATAGAGCGTCTGACTACGGATCAGAAGGCCGGGAGTTCGAATCTTCTCACGCACGTCATAAAATCCTTTGTAGAACCTACGTTTTACAAAGGATTTTTTAACGTATTGGGAAACTGTATTTCCCATACGGAAAAAAGAAAGGAGGCAGACTCTATGAGTAACGATTATATTACATTTACTATTGAAGAAAAGAAAGGCATTGCTCTGATTGCCCATGATAACGAAAAACCTAAGCTGATTGAGTGGTGTAAGGAAAACCGGGAGATCCTGGAGAGACACCGCCTGTATGGGACAGGAACCACGTCAAGGATGATTGTGGATGCCACAGGGCTGACCATTAAAGCTTTTAACAGCGGGCCGTTGGGCGGAGACCAGCAGATTGGCGCTAAGATTGTGGAGGGCCAGATTAATTTTGTAATCTTTTTTTCCGACCCTCTCACTGCCCAGCCCCATGACCCGGACGTGAAAGCATTGATGAGAATTGCCCAGGTGTATGATATCCCCATGGCCATCAATAAAGCCACAGCAGACTTTATGATCCAGTCCAGGCTGATGGATGCCAGATATGACCATGAGGTGATAAATTTTAAAAAGAATGTGGAAGACCGGGCGGAGCAGCTATAAGGCTTAAGGCTCGCCAGCACCGTCTACAGGCGTCTCATGAGGAATGTGATAATACCTATCACTGCGGCAATGGCGGCGATGGGGAGAAGGGCACCCAGGAGCAGCAGCAGGATGGCGATTATGGCCAAGGCTCCGGCAGCCAGGGCCAGTTTTCCCCGCCAGGTAGTTAAATCCAGCCGATGGACAGATGACCTCGGTGTTTCCTGCTGGAAACTCTGTTCTGAGCTGTCATACTGGGTAAATCTTTCCGAACCGGCTTCTTCAGCCGAATAGTCATAACTCTGCTGGTAACCAGGGATGTTGGGTACATCTTCTGTGTCGATTAATGTTTTGGCAATCAGCCGGGGTTCTCCTAATTCATTGATAACATCACTTTCTGGTTTCCCCTGCTGAACTCTCTGATAAATGAAATTGTTATAATATGTCAAATGCTGTGAGATTTCGTTGGAAGGGATTTCTCCTTCCAGCTGTGTGTTCAAAATCTCCAGAAATTCTTCTCGGCTCATAGGTGTATATTCCTCTCCTTACTGCACTATATGTATGCAGACTGCAAAATGAATAGTAACTAATTTTATTTATTATAACGTGCGCCGGAAAAACGGGCAACATTAGAATGCATAAAAGATAGAGAAAACCCTGACAGGGGAGCTGTCAGGGTTTTCAAGGGGAGTATAAATAATTAAATAAGGGGTTATAAATGTAAAAAAAATTTTTGAAGGGTAAATTCTTTTTACATGGTTAATTATAATATAAAAGTAAAAAAAATGCAATACAATTTCTGTAATAATTTTCTGACTTTTAGGAATAATAAAGCTGTAACATAAAATACGAATGATTCAGGAGGAATTTATCATGTCCAAAAATTATGAAAGTCAGAATGCAAACTCAAACAGCCAGAATAGTACAGGCAGTAATCAGAACTCTAAAAACGCTCATGCACAGAATAGTACCAGCAATGCACAGAATAGCAGCCAGAATAAAAACCAAAATAAAAACCAAAATAAAAACCAGAATAAAAACAGTGCCGGCAAAAACACTTCAGAAGAAAACTGCGGTTCCAACTATTAGATCTGGAGAATAATAAAAAGATGCCGCCGTACCTAAATGGGTGCGGCGGCATCTTTTTATATTAGATATAGTAGCTATAAGCCATATGCCGGAATATAATAAATATGATTGGAATGTCAAAAAATACTTTTTGATGATAGGATTTCGAGATATGCCAATCAAAATATAGTGAAAAGGAAAATGTATATGAGATTTCGATTAGAAACGATTTCGCCCGAGATGCTTGATGGGTATATTCAGCGGGGCGAGGGAGTCATCATAGATTTGCGTGCCCCGGAAGAATACCGTATTTCCCATATACGGGGGGCAATCAATGTACCATATGAGGAGGCGGAAAGATTAGAATCCTATCCGCGCAGTCAGAAATTAATTTTATACTGTGACCGGGGAGGGGCCAGTCTTTCGGCAGCAAAAGAATTGGCTGGAAAAGGTTTCAGAACCTATTCCCTCAACGGAGGAATGCAGGGATATAAAGGAAGATACCTTGTGAAAAAGAGAATGTAAAATTCATTTAGAAATACATTTCATTTACACGGGGGAGTGTGGTATAGTATAGTTATACCCGTGAGCCAAATGATTTGCCAGCAGGCATTCAACTGTTTCAAGTAAAATAGCAAATCATTTGGCAAATACGTATGCTCTTGAGTATAAATAATGGAACCGGAACAGGCTTTACATTACGCCGGCTGGATTTTGCGGCATAATGTAGAGCCTGCCCAAAATCAGTAAAACATCAATTAAAAATGTTGTAGAGGGGAGATAGGATGGAGAGATGGGAATTGACAGCGCCCTGCCATTTTGGTTTGGAAGCAGTACTGAAAAGAGAGATTAATGATCTGGGTTATGAAATCAGCCATGTGGAGGATGGCAGGGTCTCTTTTTTGGGAGATGCGCGGGCTGTGGCAGATGGAAATATTTTTCTGCGCACTACAGAGAGGATTCTGCTGAATGTGGGGAGTTTTCGGGCGCTGAGCTTTGAGGAACTTTATGAGGAGACGAAGAAGCTGGAATGGGAGAATTTTATCCCAAAAGACGGGAAATTCTGGGTGGCAAAAGCCAGTTCTATCAGAAGTAAGCTGTTCAGTTCTTCAGATATTCAGTCGATTGTGAAAAAGGCCATAGTGGACCGGTTAAAACAGGTATATGGCATCAGCTGGTTTGAAGAAAACGGGGCGGCGTATCCCATCCGGGTGTCCATTTTGAAAGACAGGGTGACCATGGGACTGGATACCACCGGCGTATCCCTGCATAAAAGGGGGTATCGGAAACGTACGGTAAAGGCGCCCCTCAGTGAGACCCTTGCGGCTGCCCTGGTTCTTTTGACTCCCTGGAAAAACGGCCGGATTTTGGTGGACCCTTTCTGCGGCGGAGGTACGATTCCCATTGAGGCTGCCATGATTGCCAGAAATCAGGCACCTGGCAGGCAGCGCTGTTTCCAGGCACAGGACTGGAAGAATCTGATTCCCCGTGAGTGCTGGCAGGATGCGCGGGAGGAGGCAGATGACCTGCTGGATAAGAGTGCGTCTGCTGACATACAGGGATATGACCTGGACCCAGAGGCCATTAACTTTGCCCGTGAAAATGCAAAATTGGCGGGAGTGGATTCCATGATTCACTTCCAGCAGCGTCCGGTGAGCCAGATGAGCCATGGGAAAAAATATGGATTTATCATCAGTAATCCTCCTTATGGGGAACGGCTTTCAGAGCAGTCCCATCTTTACGGACTGTATCAGGAAATCGGACAGGCATATGCCAGACTGGACAGCTGGTCTATGTATCTGCTCACATCCTATGAACAGGCTGAAAAAGCCATTGGAAAGGATGCGGACAAGAACCGGAAAGTGTATAATGGTATGATCAAAGCTTATTTTTACCAATATTTTGGTCCGAAGCCGCCGAAACAGGGGGAACGTTGAATCTTGGGAAAGTTAAAAGAAGAAACAAAAGACTGCAGGATATTGCATAAGTGGCTGCTCCGTGAGGAGGGGATTCGATGAGCGGTATTGTAATTTTGGGAGTGTCGGTACTGATTTTTTTCATTGCATATGTGACATATGGCTCCTGGCTGGCAAGAAAGTGGGGAGTGGACCCGGATAAGAAGACGCCGGCCCATACAGAGGCTGACGGTGTGGATTATGTGCCGGCAAAGGCTCCGGTTCTGCTGGGGCATCACTTCTCATCCATTGCAGGGACAGGGCTTATTATCGGACCCATTCAGGCGGCAGTATTCGGCTGGCTTCCGGTTCTGCTCTGGATTATCATCGGGGGTATTTTCTTTGGCGCTGTGCAGGATTTTTCCGCGCTGTTTGCGTCTGTCCGCCACAGGGGAAAGTCCATCGGGGAGGTGATAGAACAAAATATTGGCAGAAAGGCAAAGATTTGTTTTACAATTTTTGCCTGGCTGGTTTTGGTTTTGGCAGCTGCGGCGCTTGCCGATATTGTGGCAGGGACTTTTGACGGGTTTCCCATAGACGCAGCCACGGGAAAAATGGTGAAAAATCCGGCAAATGGTTCTGTGGCAGCGGCATCTATGCTGTTCATTCCGGTGGCCGTGTGTTTTGGCTTTATTAACCGCACAAATGTGAATCTGGTATTCAGCACCTTTATGGGTGTGGTTTTGCTGGGGATTTGTATTATGGCAGGGATTATGTTTCCTGTCTATTTTACGAAAACTGTATGGATGGCGGTTATTTTTGTCTATATCTTTCTGGCCTCTGTGGTTCCTGTTTGGATTCTGCTCCAGCCAAGGGATTACTTGAATAGCTTTCTTCTGTATTTTATGATGATTGCGGCGGCGGCAGGCATCTGTCTGACGAATCCCCAGATTAAGCTGGAGCCGTTTACAAGCTGGGAGGCGGGCGGAAATACGTTATTCCCGTTTATGTTTATTACAGTGGCTTGTGGGGCAGTTTCAGGTTTTCACAGTCTGGTGGGTTCCGGAACCACATCAAAACAGTTAAATTCAGAGAAAGATGCCAAATTAATCGGCTGCGGTGCCATGCTGATTGAGTGTATCCTGGCGGTGATTGCACTGATTGCTGTGGGATGTCTGAGGAAAGATGGCGTGTATACGGACATAGGAACTCCGCCACAGGTATTTGCCGCGGCTGTTGGGAAATTTTTTGCGGCCATGGGTCTGGGGGAATATGGGGAGCGGATGATGAATACGATGATACTGCTGGCAATTTCCGCTTTTGCACTCACTTCCCTGGATACGGCCACGCGGCTGGGGCGTCTTTTATTTCAGGAACTTTTTAAGACAGAGAAGGGCAGCCATAAATTTTTCGGCAATGTCTATGTGTCAACGATTGTTACCATCGGGACTGCGGGAATTTTGACACTGGCAGGGTATGAGAAAATATGGGCGCTGTTTGGGGCTTGCAATCAGCTGCTGGCGGTACCGGCATTTCTGGCAGCGGCCTGCTGGCTGAAGCGGATTGGAAAAAGCCATAAGATGCTGTATGTGCCTATGCTGTTTATGCTGGCTGCCGCGCTGGGTTCTCTGTGTCTGACATTTTACAGTAACCTGAAAGTGCTGGCTGCCCACAGGGATATGGGTGCATTGATGGTGCAGGGTGTTCAAAATGTATTAATTATACCCATTGTTATTCTGACTGTGTTCATGGTCATTGGCGGGTGCAGGGCACTGTTTCAGAAGAAAAGAGTAGTGGAAGAAGATGATTAAGGGGGAAAACGGTGGAACAGTTGATTTTTGCCACCTCAAATGAGGGGAAAATTAAAGAAATACGGGCAGTTCTGGCAGATACGGATTATCAGGTTCTGTCCATGGCTGAGGCGGGAATTCAGATAGATATTGATGAGAACGGGGCGGATTTTGAGGAGAATGCCATAATCAAAGCCAAAGCAGTCCATGGGGTGAGCCATACGCTGGTATTGGCAGATGATTCGGGGCTGGAGATTGATTATCTGGATGGAGAACCAGGTGTGCATTCAGCACGCTATATGGGGGAGAATACGCCGTATCAGGAGAAAAATAACCAGATTTTAAAACGTCTGGAAGGAGTTCCCATGGAACAGCGTACCGCGCGGTTTGTGTGTGTCATTGCGGCTGTTTTCCCGGATGGCCGCTGTGTGACGGTCCGGGAGACCATGGAGGGATATATAGGATGGGAGGCCAGGGGAGAACAGGGCTTTGGATACGACCCCATTTTTTATGTGGAGCCTGCAGGCCTGTCTAACGGGGAACTGTCAATGGAGGAAAAGAACCGGCTGAGCCACAGGGGAAAAGCGCTGGAGGCGGTGAAAAAGGAATTGTTATGAAAATATTGGTAGTAAGCGATACCCATGGAAGAGATGGTAATTTAGATAAAGTATTAAGGAAGGTGCAGCCAATAGATGCGCTGGTCCACTGCGGAGATGTGGAGGGAAGAGAGGAATATATATCTTCCCGGGCAGGGTGCCCCACCTATATGGTGGCGGGAAACAATGATTTCTTTACGGAGTTGAAGCGGGAGCTGGAGGTGGATCTGGGCGGCCATCGGCTGCTGATTGCCCATGGACATAATTACGGGGTTGCCCTGGATCCAAGCGGCATAATTGAGGAGGCTTGTGCCAGGAAAAAGGATATTGTGCTGTTCGGGCATACACATAAGCCTGTAATTGTCTATAAAGGAGATGTGACAGCGGTAAATCCGGGCAGTCTGTCATTTCCCAGACAGGAGGGGAGAAGGCCCAGCTACGTGGTGATGGAAATTGACCATCGGGGGGGTGTCCATTTTACAATTAACTATTTATGAAGTAAAAAATTGCTTATAAAGTAAAAAAAATGTTGACATTTCGATTTAGCTATAATATAATAGGTTTTGCGTTGAGCTCGAACAAATAATTTGTTCAGAGCCAGTGCTTCGGGGTGTGGCTCAGTTTGGCTAGAGCGCCTGGTTTGGGACCAGGAGGCCGCAGGTTCGAATCCTGTCACCCCGAGTGAAATTGTGTGTTATGCGGGTGTAGTTCAATGGTAGAACACCAGCCTTCCAAGCTGGACACGTGGGT
>CAJURF010000006.1 GCA_910588825.1 uncultured Lachnospiraceae bacterium | reverse complement strand
CCGTTGCCAGGTATCGGTTGGACAACACAAAAATTATAACATATCACTTTATATTTTTCTATCTTTTATTGGCTTACATTTTTTATACAGAAATCATAGATAATCCGAGTTCCATATCTTCACTATTTGAAAACCCGATTTTATGTTTGGGTATTGTCTCATGAAGACATAGTGTTGTAGCAGAGAGTGTTATTAATTAAATATTGATACTAAAATAATGTTCCAGAAATTTTAACGATAGTATATTGCAGTCAAAGATTACATATGCTATAATGCCAGTAGGCTAAAAGAAACGAATGTTTCCATGATGGCACAACAAAAAGCCCCGGTGCTGGAACACTGGGGCTTTTCTATTCCCTTTTTGAACGTGGTGGGCTTATTTCCACAGGCTAGTTACCGACTATTTCTTGTTACTGTCTAACCATTTGATGATGTAGTGGCAAGCTACACCAGCCGCAACAGCAACGATAAAAGAAACAAATGTACTCATAATGGCACACCCCCTTCCCGTACCAGTCTAGGGGCGGTAACGGATTGATTATATCATAAAGTCTTACATTATCCTACATATTTTTCTATGCAGAAATCATAGATAATCCGAGTTCCATATCTTCACTATTTGAAAACCCGATTTTATGTTTGGGTATTGTCTCATGAAGACATAGTGTTGTAGCAGAGAGTATTATTAATTAAATATTGATACTAAAATGATGTTCCAGAAATTTTAACGATAGTATATTGCAGGCAAAGATTACATATGCTATAATGCCAGTAGGCAAAGAGAAACAAAAAGTCCATACAGGACGACAGCAAAAAGCCCCAGAGTGCCAGCTCTGAGGCTTTTCTATTCCCAATTTTAAAATGGCAGGGCTTAAAACCATAGGTTAGTTACCGACTATTTATCGCCGTCTAACCATTTGATGATGTAATGGCAAATCACACCAGCCGCGACGGCGACAATAAGAGAAACAAAAACATCCATACAGTACACCCCCTTCCCGTACCAGTCTAGGGGCGGTAACGGATTGATTATATCACAAAATCTTACATTATCCTACATGTTCTTCTGCTCGATTGTAAAGAGCTTTTCCTGTGCAGAGATAATGTAGTCGGAAATGATAGATAATCCGAGTTCCATATCCTTACGCTGTTCAAAAAACCAGCTTTGTGTTACAGCATCATCATCTAACGTAAGCATAAGTTTGTAACGGCATTGGAAATTGTCCAGGGAATTGGATGCTTTTTCCAGCAGGTTGCGTATCTCTCCCAGATCATCCAGCAGTTGAACATCTTCTACTTTTTTTGGAGTTTCTCCTTCAAATGCTCCGCCTGATCCTCTAGTGCCAAAGTTGTTTTCTGGCTCTTTTTTGGAAGAATGCGCTTTTGCTTTTTCAATCATGTCATCCAGTTCTTTACAGCCTTGAATAAATTCCGGGCTTCCGACTCCAAGGCTTTTGAGTTTTTCTTCTATCATTGCGTCCAATTCTTCTTTTGTTATCATGATTTTCTCCTTTTCATGAAATCATTTTCTTTGTGCGTTATGCCCAGTTATCATATCCAGTCTTTTCCAGCGGATTTTGACACCAATTTTGACACCAAATTTTGGAAAAAGGACGGTTTTTGATGAAACCAGACGAAAGATAAAAATCCTGTAAATGCCCATTTTTAGGCACTTACGGGGCTTGATGAAGATAGACGCAATGTACACCTGGGAAACAAGAGATGAGTGCTAATTTTTTCTGGTAATTTTTACAAAACTTAATTACGCATACACTAAGCACCTGTCATTTACGCTGTCATGGGCTGTGCCATAGGCACAAAGAGACTTCGAGAGTACATATAGAGGAAATGGAGGAAAAGAAAATTCAGGTAGCATAAGGTTATAGAGCATTTCGAAGCTCAGATTTCACAGTTTGAGTTGATATTGGCAAGACAAGCGGTAACTGGAAGATTATAGGATAGATTAAAAAGAAGAATATGGGTAATCATTATATCCATATTCTTCTTTTGCCGCCGTTGTTGCATTATGCATTGATAACTGCATTAATATTAACAATTTTACAGGAGTTATGGAAAGTATATATGTTAGAACATCTTAGCAATTCCCAGTGCCATAACTTTTATATCGACATAAGCGGTATTGATACATAAATCATAATTTGATTTATCGCCACATTTTCTATCCGTAAAAAAAGAATAGTATTTTGCACGCCTTTTATCAATTTTTATGATATGTAACCGCAATTCTTTGTCTGATAAATGTTCCTGCTCTGTTGATTTTTCACGGCAACACTTTATGTTACTTTCTATATCTGCATAAACAAAAATCCTAAATGGCTGATGGCAATGGCAGTACTCAAAATAGAAAATTATAGGGAATGAGAAAGGCATATGCAGTGGAGCACATGTCTTTTCTTTTGGCTATAGCCCGAACAGATCCGCATGAGTTCCGGTTCGCACAAGATACAGTTCGTTGTCATTTATCTGATAAATAAGCAGCCAGTCCGGTAAAATGTGGCATTCCAGTTTTCCAGCAAGATTCCCGGAGAGGGAATGATCCTTGTTTTTCGGGGATAATGGTGCAGGAATCAGAAGTGTGTTTATGGCAGCGTTTAAAAGAGCCAGATCATATCCCCGTTTCTTGCACAGTTTCAAATCCTTTTTACATGCTGTAGAAGCATTAAGACTCAGCATGATTAGGCCTCCGACAGAAGCATATCAGTAAATTCCTCAGCAGTGCCGTGGAAATGCTGCCCCCTGCCAGCCTTAATCATTTCCTCGACTTCCGTTATCGCCTCCATTGTTTCTGCGTTGGGTATTTCATCTGGGACTGCTGCCCCCTGCAGATAGGCAACGATATAATACATTTTGCTGTCGGGTATCTGGTCTATGAGATTTTTGGCGAGTTCCTTATAACTCATAGTGAATACTTCCTTTCTTTGTTATTGTATGCGGCTGCATATTCTGTATTCATTTGCTGATATTAGTATACACTAAAAAAATATAAGCGTCAATTAAGACAGCCTGGAAGCGGATCAAGGAAGGCATGACAGAACCACCAAATGGCTTTAAGGTCCGCTTTGCTTACCCTAAAGTGCTGTCTTACCGTTCCTCCCGGAAATAATTCACCCCGCAGCTTTTCGGCTGCATATTTTCCTGTCTCTGGCGGATGCTGGCTGCAATCAGCACCAGTATGGTCACTGTGTAGGGGAGCATTTCATATATCTGGATCGGCATTCCAGGTATAGGAAGGTAGAGGCGCAGTACTGTCAGCCCGCCAAATATTACGGCCGCCATCAAAGACCTGGCCGGACTCCAGACAGAGAAAATGACCAGAGCTACAGAAAGCCAGCCATACCCGCTGACACAGTTGTGCACCCATACGCCGGAGGTGGTCACCATACTCATGTACATGCCTCCTATGCCGCAGATGCCCCCGCCGATTATAACAGCTGTGTATTGATAACGGGTAGTGTCGATTCCCGCCGCGTCAGCTGCAGCCGGATCTTCACCTACGGCGCGCAGATTCAGCCCCAGGCGGGTTTTCCTGAGAAAATGGTTCATTGCCAGGGCCAGAACAATGGCAAAGTACACCATCCAGTTGTACTGAAAAAGCAGTTTTCCCAGCACGGGAATCTGTGACAGACCCGGGATGGACAGGTTGTGAAAAGCTGATTTCAATTCCTCGCCCAAGGCTGCGTAGCCTTCGGCCTGGTTTCCCAGATATTCTCCGAAGAAATTCCCCAATCCTGTGCCGAAAATTGTCAGGGTCAGTCCGGTTACATTCTGGTCGGCGTGTAATGTGATGGTGAGAAATCCGTAGATCAACGCCCCCAGGGCTCCCGCTGCGAAGGAAGCGGCCAATGCCATCAGCGCCCCGGCTGTTCCGGAAGGGGAGGCGCCTGCCATTAGTGCCATCTGTTCGTAAAAATAGGGGACTGACAGCCCGGCAATGGCACCCATGAACATCATTCCCTCTACCCCAAGGTTGATATTTCCCGATTTTTCTGTCAAAATCTCACCCAGGGTTCCGAAGAGAAGCGGTGTCCCGGCCAGTACCGCTGCTGTTGCCAGATTCAGTAATGTGTTCATGGTTTTTCCCTCCTTCGTCTGCTGTTTACCAGCCTATAATTCATAAAAAATTCGCATCCAAGCATAAAGAACAGAATCATTCCGGTGAGCACTTCAGAAGCCGAAGAGGGGATTTTAAAAGTGGTCTGGATTTTGTTGGAACCCCGTTCTAAAATTGCAATAAACAGGGAAGCGGCCAGCATTCCGAACGGGTTCAGCTTGGCCATCCAGGCGGCGGTAATGGCGGTAAATCCCACGCCCCCGGCAGTTCCTTCTGTGATGGTATAATCCGACCCGGCCACCTGGAATACAGCAGCCAGTCCGGCCAGTGCCCCAGATAAGAACATGGTACGTATGATTACAAGATTGACAGGGATTCCGGCATAGCGGGCTGTGTGGATGCTGTCTCCTGTCACAGCGATTTCGTAACCCTGTTTTGTCCTGGTGAGGTAAACATAAAACAGGACTACCAGAACCAGCGCCATTATCCATCCCCAGTGAACGCCCAGAATCTTGGACAGCCGTGCCCGGTCATCCAGCATGGGCATCTTGGGAAATTGGCTCTGGGGCGCTTTCCAAGGGCCGTTCTGCAGATATTGTACAAGGGCCAGGGCCATGTAGTTGAGCATCAGAGTGAACAGTGTCTCGTTGGTTCCTAATTTTGCTTTGAAGAAAGCCGGAATCATCCCGTAGATTCCGCCCCCCGCCATACCGGCTGCAAGCATGACCGGAATCAGTACAGGCCTGGGCATACGGTCATACAGGAAAAAGGCAAAATATCCGGCAGAGACGGCGCCCATGAGAAACTGCCCCTCAGCGCCAATATTCCAGAACCGCATTTTAAAGGCCAGTGCAGCGCCCATGGCGGTAATCAGAAGGGGAACCGCGATTTTCACCGTTTCCCGCCGGACAGTGGGGGTTCCCAGCGCTCCTGCCAGCATATCCCCGTACACGGCCAGGGGATTATGTCCCAGGGCCAGAATCAGCAGAGCACCGGACAGCAGTGCCCCTGCCAGGGCAATACCGCGGATGAGCCACTGCCTTTTGACGGACAGGGTATCCCTTTTTACAATGTGAAGGAAAGACCCGGCTTTTGGTTTTTGCTGATGGTTCATGGTTTCACCTCCTCGTGGTCCGGCGTCCATCCAGACTGGAGCATCATCATGCCGATTTCTTCTTTGGTGGTCTTTTTGGGGTCCATTACTTTGCTGGCTTTTCCAGCGCAGAGAACCAGGAGTTTGTCGGATAGTTCCATCAATACATCCAGGTCTTCCCCCAGGAAGATTACTGCTGTGCCTTTTTTCTTCTGTTCCCCCAGCATATGATATATTTTATGGGAAGTCTGAATGTCCAGCCCCCGCACCGGATAGGCGGCGATGAGAACGGAAGGATCATTAGAAATCTCCCGTCCCAGGAGGATTTTCTGAACATTGCCCCCGGATAAGCGGCGGACAGGTGTAGATATGCCTGGAGTCTGGATATCCAGTTCCTGAATCAGCCGCCTGGATATTTCCCTGGGCTTTTTCCGGTTCAGAAACAGGCCGGGATTGTTCCGGTAACTGCGAAGCATCACATTGTCAACCATGTCCATGGAAGGAGCCAGTCCCATGCCCAGCCGGTCTTCGGGTATGAAAGCCATGGAAATTCCCTGCTGGTAGATTTTACCGCTTGGCCAGCCGGTTATATTTTCCATCTCCTGCCCCTGTGCTGTCCCACAGTTGTATAAGATCTTGCCGCCAGATACCGGGTACAGGCCGGCGATAGCCTCACACAGCTCTTTTTGTCCGCTTCCGGAGATTCCGGCGATACCCAGGATTTCTCCTGCATAGGCGGAAAAGCTCACCTGGTCCAGAGCTTTTCCCCGGTCTGGACCAGGACAGGTCAGTTCTGACACCCGGAGCATTTCTTTGCCGCGTACTGCCTGGGGATGTTCAATGTCCAGACTGACTGACTGCCCCACCATTTTTTCGGTCAATTCCTCCAGGGTGGTGGAAGCGGTGTCTACAGTCCCGGCATTTTCCCCTTTTCTCAGGATAGCCGCCCGGTCGGAGATGGCAAGCACCTCGTGGAGCTTGTGGGTGATTATGATGATGGATTTGCCATCTTCTTTCATATTTCGAAGAACATTAAAAAGTTTTTGTGTCTCTTGGGGGGTGAGCACTGCTGTGGGTTCGTCCAGAATCAGAATCTCTGCGCCACGGTACAGAGCTTTTAAAATTTCCACTGTCTGCTTTTCCGACACAGACATATTGTATACTTTTTTCTGGGGGTCCAGGTCAAATCCATAACGCCAGGCGATTTCTTGTACTTTTTGGTTGAGTTTTCTCCTGTCCACGTACATTGTGCCAGGCAGTCCCAGCACAATGTTCTCCCCAGCGGTAAACACATCCACCAGCTTGAAATGCTGATGGATCATGCCGATTCCCAGCTGAAACGCATCCCTGGGTGAGCGTATCTGCACTTTTTGGCCATGGACTTCAATGGTTCCGCTGTCAGGAAAGTAGATGCCCGCCAGTATATTCATCAAGGTTGTTTTTCCGCTTCCGTTTTCGCCTAAAAGAGCCAGAATCTCCCCTCTGCGCAGTTCCAGGTCCACCTTGTGGTCTGCTGTGGATGTTCCGAAGGTTTTTGTAATGTTAGTCATTCGTACCGCATTTTTTCCGGTGTGATTCATAACGTTTTCTCCTTAAAAGGGCAGGGCCGCTTTGGTATATGCAGTCCTGCCCCTTGATTTGTCTATTCTATTACCGTACATCCTTCTACGATGTAACACCAGCTGGGAGCTGATCGGTCTTCCTGCTCGGGGAAATGTTCCCCCTCTTTGGCTTCATATGTTTCCCCCTCCGGGCTGACTCCTTTCAGCGGTCCTTCAAATACATGCAGCTCGCCAGAGCGCATCTTTTCCGTGGCTTCGTCGATGGCTTTCTGAGTGCCCTCAGCCGCAATATCTGTATTCAGCGGCGATAGGTAGATCGAATCTGATCTGCCGTCTTTGGACAGTCCTGTACACCAGTCAACAGGGATGTCTGTCCCGTCTATAACAGCCTGTACAGCTTCCGTCAGGTAAATACTCCAGTCCACACATGCGGAAACCAGGGAGGCTTTCGGCGCTGCAGGCATAGTGTCTGTGTTGTAGCCTGCCTGCCATACACCGTTCTTTTCCGCCGTGGTGGCGGGAGCGGTGGAATCGGAATGCTGGGAAACCACATCACATCCGTTGTCAATGAGGGCCTGGGTCACTTCAGCCTCTTTTTTCGGGTCATTCCAGGAATTGGTATACTGGATCTCCATGGTCACATCTGGGTTGACGCTCTTTGCGCCTAAGTAGAAACTGGTAAATCCGCTGATTACTTCCGCATAGGGAAACGCGGCCACAAATCCCAGCTTATTGGTCTCGGTCTTCAGGCCGGCGGCGATTCCGGTGAGATAGCGGGCCTGGCACACGGTGGGGAAATAATTGTGCAGATTAGCAAGGCCAGTCTCTGCCGCCTGGTAACCGGTACAGTGGCAGAACTGTACATCCGGATATTCTTTAGCCACCTCCACCATGTAATCTTCAAAACCGAAGCTTGTGGCAAATACGATGTTGCACCCAGCATCCATCAGTTCCCGCAGGGCAGTGTCACATTCTGCATCCTCCGGTATGTCGAATTTGTTTATAATCTGGTCGTCTGACAGTCCCAGGTTTTCCTGCATCTGCTTGGTGCCCTGGTCATGGTTATAGGTATACCCCATATCACTGGGAGCTCCTACATGTATGAAACCTACTTTTAAATCTTCCTTAGCGATGCCGCTGCCTTTTTCAGAAGAAGCAGATTCGTCCGCTGTCTGTGTACTACTGTCAGTATTTTCAGAACTGCCGCAGCCGGATAAGGCTGAGGCCGCCAGGACTGTGCTCAGCAGCAAACCTAACATTTTTTTCCTCATGAAAACATTTCCTCCTCGTAGTAATTTCAATGCTGCTGTATTATTTTACCATATTTTTGGAGGATGTCAAAACGCAATCTGGAAAGAAAAACAAATATCTTTTTCACCGCTGATATGATAAGCTTCTTCTACATCACTTCCCCAGCTGTCGATGCCGCCCACACCTCTCACAGCACCATAGATGCAGAGAACCGTCCTTCTGGCGGGGGGAAGTTCTTCTATATGAAAGGCATTTTCCAGTTCTTCCGCAGTATAGGGCAGACAGCTGAAGGCAAAGTCCGCTCTGTCGGCTGTTATTTTCAGGCTGAAGGGTTCCCGGATTTTCTGAGAACGGTCCAGGACAGAGGTTCTTGTAATCTCCACCCAGCGGGTGTCCATATGCATCCCGCAGTCCTGGGGCACCAGATAGGGAGTCACAGGAAGGCCTTCCACATGGTAGATGCCCTTTTTTCCGCCTGCTTTCCGGTCCGGATATGTCTCGCCGCTTAAGCCCTCATAGCAGTAGCCTGAGGCCAGGGTGGGGATGAGGAAACGCATACCGAATACGGGAAGCTGGGGGAGATCTGGTTGTCCCTGGTACTGGGCTGTCACAAGGATTTTCCCAGAGCTTTCTACTGTGTAGGTGACTTCCACTGATGCAGCTGGCACCGTGATTGTACGATATAGGAAGGAAATGCTCACCTGGCCGGCGTATTCTTCGCTTTTGTACCGGTTATTTTCCGGAGCTATGGGCAGAGGGATGCGATGTCCGTCCACAGATACCCGGATTTCCACACACTGTATGAATAAATCTGCGCTGAGCCACATGCCCGATTTCAGATGAAATCCGCTTCCCCGGTCATTATCTGTCAAGGCCCGCCAGAACGTGGGACGGGGAGTGCGGTAGAGCCATTCCTGGCCCTTGATACACAGAGATTCTGGGCCGCCTGTCTGATAGGAAAAGATATAGTGGAAATCTGGTCCGGAAAGACCCAGCGTCACGTCGCCGTAGATCACCCGGAGTTTTGAAATATGGTCAGCTGTATAATCCATAATAATAGTTTACCTCCTGCATTGCCGGTTTTTCCCTGCGGTCAGCGAATACGATTCCATTGCCGGAAAATTCATAATCAGAGGGTCTGTCGTCAAAGTCCCCTCCATACCGCAGCACCTGTTTCCCGGTTATTTCATCCGTTACAAAAAGCGCCTGGTCGATATAATCCCAGATGAATCCCCCCTGATACATTTCATATTTGTCCAGAAGCTGCATATAAGTGCCCAGGCCCCCGGCGGAATTCCCCATGCTGTGCATGTATTCACAGAGAATGAAAGGTTTCTTGGGGGAGTTTAGCAGATATTCTTCCACCCGCTGGGGAGGGGCGTACATCTGGCTTTCCACATCAGAGATTACATCTTCATAGTCTCTGTTGTGGAATACTCCTTCGTAGTGGACCAGACGGCCCGGGTCCTGCTCCTTGTAATAAGCATTCATTTTCTGGAGGACATTGCCTGCATAGGACTCGTTGCCCAGAGACCAGAAGAGAATGGACGTGTGGTTCTTAAATACTTCGAAATGGGTTTTTGCCCGGTCAATTACTGCGGCTTCCCACTCGTTCATACTGCCGGGGACATTCCAGGAGGGCTCCACGTTCTGCATTTTCTGCCAGGAACCATGGGATTCCAGATTCGTCTCTGCCATCATATAGATTCCGTTTTCGTCGCACAGATCATACCAGGGAATCTGATTGGGGTAATGGCAGGTGCGGACAGCGTTGATGTGATTGCGCTTTAGGCATTCCATATCCCAGCGCATTTCTTCCAATAAAATGTTTCTTCCCCTTTGGGCGCTCCACTCATGGCGGTTCACTCCGTTGATGATGAGGCGTTTCCCGTTTAACAGGATGATTTTATTTTGGATTTCTATTTTGCGGAATCCGAATTTACAGGGAACCAGCTCTACCAGAGAGTGATTTTCATCAAAGATGCGCAGTTCCAGCTGGTATAAGTAAGGGTTTTGGTGGTCCCAGGGTTTTACCTTTTCTGCAACAGGGCAGGAAAGATGCAGCTGTCTGCCAGCCTTCAGGTTCTGGCAGATGCAGACAGATTCCTTGTCCTTTACAAGAACCTGGACATTCCTGTGCTCCAGAATGCCGGAAAGACGGATATCTAGATTTAACACTCCGGTGGAATCCTCCACAGAGTAGTCTGGCCTGACCCATAAATCTTCTATATGTGTGTTTGGCCTGGCACACAGAGTTACATTCCGGAAAATTCCGAAGAACCGGAAAAAGTCCTGGTCTTCCAGATAGGCGGCGGTGCTTCTCTTGTGCACCTCAACAGCCAGGAGATTTCCTTTTTCACAGAGGTGTTCTGTGATGTCAAATTCCGAGGGAGTGAAACTGTCCTCTGCATATCCGATAAAGGCTCCGTTGAGCCATACATACATAGCCTGTTCCACCCCTTCGAAGAAAATGCTCACCTGTCTGCCCTTTAATTCTTCGTTCAGGTCAAACCTGCACAGGTAAGAACCCACGGGATTGTAAGGGGCGCCGCTGAATTCCTCTTCGCTGACGCCCTTCATGCCGCTTCCCAGGGGTCTGCGGAATGTATGGCCTTCCCATGGATACATGGTATTGATGTAATGTATCTGATCATAGCCGGCCAGCTCAATATGGCCAGGAACCTGGATTTCATCAAAATGGCTGCTGTCAAAATCTTTTTGGTAAAAATCTTTCGGACGGCTGGCCGCATTTTCTGAGTATGAGAATTTCCACGTTCCGTTCAGGAACTGTTTCCACCTGCTGGTTTTGGACTGGCAGGCGTCCTCGCTTTCATAGTACTCATGGTCGCTGTGAGCTGGCAGCTGGTTGACCCGGAACACTTCCGGATTGTCAAGCCAATTGAGTTCTGCTTTCATAGAGGGTCTCCTTTGTAGATTAAGAAATAGTGTGATGACTGCAGATTTAGTATAAGCAGTTTTTGGGGGAAATACAAGCCTTGTGAAACATATTTCCTTATTCCACTTTGCGGGCAATGATCTATCTCTTTTAATCAAATCTGGAAATCATCGGTTTTTCTTACAACCTCTTGACAATTTGAAAATCATAAATTACCATAAAATATATTGCGAATTCATTAAAAACGCAATTACAAATAGAGTGCGCAAAGTAAATAAAGAGGTGATGACTATGATCTACACAGTAACACTGAATCCCGCTATTGATTACATCATAACCGTACCAGAGCTGCAGATGGGGATGACTAACCGGACAGGCAGTGAGAAACTGCTTCCGGGAGGAAAAGGAATCAATATATCCATTGTGCTCAAAAATCTGGGTATTGAGACAACTGCCCTGGGATTTATTGCTGGATTTACCGGAGATGAGATTAAGCGACGGCTGGAAAAAACAGGGATTCATACTGATTTGATAAAAGTACAGCAGGGATACTCCAGAATTAATATCAAATTAAAGGACGTGGATGGGATGGAGATTAACGGGAACGGACCACAGATTGGAAAGGAGGATCTAAATCAGCTTTTTGCGAAAATGGAAGCACTGAAAAAAGGTGACTTTCTGGTTCTGGCTGGGAGTATACCTGGGTGTATTCCAGACACAATCTACAGGGATATTATGATACAGGTGCGCCGGAAGCAGGTGGACGTGGTAATTGATGCGGATGGGAAATTGCTGGAACAGTCGCTAAAAAACAGGCCTTTTCTGATAAAACCCAATCATCATGAGCTTGGCGGAATTTTTGGAGTTACACTAAAGACCCGGGAAGATGTGATTGAGTATGCCGTCCGGATGCAGGAGCGGGGCGCGAGAAATGTTCTGGTATCCATGGGAGCAGCGGGTGCAGTTCTAGCAGACGAGCAGGGGAATGTACATAGCCATGAGGCATTAAAAGGTACCCTTGTAAACGCAGTAGGTGCAGGAGATTCAATGATAGCGGGCTTCCTGGCAGGATGGATGGAAAGGCAGGATTATCAACATGGATTTTGTCTGGGCCTTGCCGCCGGAAGCGCCAGTGCTTTTTCCGAGGAACTGGCTGTAGAAGAGCAGATTAGAGAGCTTTATCGGCAAATGATATAATAAAAGATGTTTCTGAGAGCAGATCTGGCGTTTCGTCAGGTCTGTTTTGTTATATTTCACAAAACACAAATATATTATTTGGTAAAATCTATAGAATCGCAATTATATAATTGTGATTATGTTGACAATCACAAAAAACGATGATATATTGAATCCACAGACAGCAAATCAGGAAAGGAGGGCCAAATATGAATTCGTACGAACGTGTGACTGCTGTATTAAATGGAGAAATACCAGACAGAGTGCCGGCTTTCGAACTAATGATTGATCCCAAAGTGATTCAGGGGATTATCGGAACCGATCGTTATGCCGATTTGTGCGAGGCGCTGGATATTGACATCGTCATGAGCCAGACACCGTCAAAAATGTACAGGGAAGAAATACTGGACAAAGAAAAGCAGTTAATCCGCAATGAATGGGGTGTTTTAAGACAATATAACGGAGAAATCGTGCCCCATCCTCTACACGG
This sequence comes from uncultured Lachnospiraceae bacterium, assembly GCA_910588825.1. Taxonomy (GTDB): domain Bacteria; phylum Bacillota; class Clostridia; order Lachnospirales; family Lachnospiraceae; genus MGBC164599. Next base: position 63,361 of record CAJURF010000006.1, on the reverse strand, counting down.
CCCCATCGAAACCTTGGAAGATGCCATAAACTACCAGGCTCCAGATCCCACGGATGATTTCCGTTTCGAGTATCTGAAAGAACTGGTGAAACGTTTTAAAGGCAAAAGGTTCATTGGGTTTCATCTCCATGACGGGTTTAATTACAGTTATTATCTAACCAGTATGCAGGATATGATGATCAATCTGATTGAAGAACCAGAATTGGTTCACCGGCTGGTGGAAATTGCCATAGATCATAACCTGAAATTGGCAGAAATTGCCCTGGATCTGGGCGCGGATGCCATTCTGACAGGAGATGATTATGGGTCAAAGACAAATCTGCTGGTATCAAAAGAACATTTTGAAGAATTCTTTTTTCCCGGGCTGAAGAAGATCAGCGATTATGTTACAGGGCGGGGAGCAGTTATGATAAAACACTGTTGCGGGAATATTGATGCGATTATTCCCAATATGGTTGATATGGGAATCAGGGCTATGCACCCTCTGGATGAAAATTCAGGAATCAACCAGGTGGAAATCAAGGAGAAATACCCCGGACTGACAGTAATAGGCGGGATTGACTGTGATGCACCGCTGACGAATTATACGCCCGCTCAGGTGGAAGACTATGTAAAAGAAGTTTTGAGAACCCATGCTCCCGGCGGACGCTATATTTGTGCCAGCAGCAATAGTATACATTCTTCTGCGAAGCCTGAAAATTTTGCTGCCATGCAGCAGGCGGTTCATAAATGGGGAAGATACTTGCCAAGCGGAGAGCTTGATTGGTAAAAAGAATACAGGAGGAAAAAATTTATGAAGAACTTAAAAAAGATAATGGCAGTTTTGTGTGCGGGGATGATGGCGTTTTCTACCGCTGGGTGCAGTACATCAACACAGGACAAAAGTTCAGAAACTAAGAAGCAGGAGTCATCAGAAACGGCAGACCCCAAAACAGATGATACGCAGACGGCAGATAAATCCGATTCAGGAGATGAAAAATTTAGAATCGGAATTCAGATGAAAACACTGGACAGTGGTTTTTTTGTAACGCTGGCGGATGAATTTACTTCCAGAATAGAGGATTACGGATGGGAGGCAGCTGTGTTAAATGCAGATTCAGATACCATGAAAGAATCGGAGAATATGGACTCCTTTATCAGCCAGGGATACGATTTGATTATCATAGACCCCTATGAAACAGAAGGATGTGTGGAAGCCATCAACAGAGCGGCCGATGCGGGAATACCGGTAATCTGTGTGGATAATTCATGCGGAGACAGTGCAAATGTGGTGTCAATCGTATATCCCAGTAATGTGAAAAACGGGCTGTTGTGTGGAAGCTGGACGGCGGCCAACCGCTTTGAAAAAGATGAATGGATTAATTCTGTCTGCATGGGCGGACAAAAAGACCTGGAAGCAGCCAGGGAACGGCGTATGGGATTTATTGCCGGGGTGTTGATGGAACGGTTATCCCTTTCAGAGGATGAGGCGGTAGAACTAGGTACGGCTATGGAAAAAGAGGTCATTGAAAAAGGTTCCGCAGTAAATGATGATGCCAGGTTCAAAGTAGGCGGCATTGGATGGGGGTCCTATACGTCAAACGGCGGACTGGATGCGGCGGAAGATCTGGTGGTTGCCAATCCGGATATGAATCTGATGTTTGGCGAAAATGATGCCATGATACTGGGCGCTATGACAGCCATTGAAAATGCAGGACTGTCTGAACAGGTGGTCCTGGCGGCAGATGCAGATGGACAGAAAGAGGCTCTGGAACTGATAAAGAAGGGTACAAACTATGCATGTACCGGAAACAATCAGCCTGGGGCTACTGCGGAAGCGGCTGTAGAAATTGCCCGCGAAATTCTTGCAGAAGGAGCCGATCCGGACAGCTATGACAGAATCACTCTGACGAATCCTGCGTGCATTAATATTGACAATGTAGATGAATATTACGATCCGGATTCCGCATTTTAACATGTGCTCCATCCGGTTTGAAAGCGTATTTTTAGGAAATGTATGTATATAACCTGCAGCGGCTGCGCAGAATTTTGCCCCGAAAGTGCATGGCAAAAACCGGAGGTGTACCGGGGTACATCCAAGATTTTTGCTATGTGCTGTCGGAGAAAAGGACAAGCAAATGGTGCAGGTTATTTTTATATAGTTTTTTACCGCGCAGATGGAGGAAATATGGAACAATTATATCGTATCAAAATGACAGATATACAAAAACGCTTTGCAGGGGTGCACGCACTTAAAGGGGCCAGTCTGCAGGTGTGCGCAGGTGAAATCCATGCATTGATTGGGGAAAACGGCGCAGGAAAGTCAACGCTGATGAAAATATTGGCGGGAGCAATCAGAAAAGATGCAGGCGAAATATGGATAGATGGAAAGAAAACAGAAATACAAAATCCTAGAGATGCACATAAGCTTGGAATTGCAACGATTTATCAGGAGTTTATGCTTGCACCGGATCTGACTGTTGCGGAAAATATTTTTGTGGAAAACCTGACGTCGGGGAGAAAACTGATCAATTGGAAGACACTGAACAAATCAGCACAGGAATTACTGGATAACCTGGGTTTTGGGGACATTGACCCGGCCGCGAAGGTGGGAACCTTAAGTGTTGCTTATCAGCAGGTGGTAGAAATCTGCAAGTCCTTGTCCCAGGATGTGAAAGTGCTGATTCTGGATGAGCCCACAGCAGTTCTGACTTTCCGTGAAATTGAGAAGTTATTTGAACTGCTGGTCAAATTAAAAAAGGATGGGGTAAGCATTATCTATATATCCCACCGTCTGGAAGAAATTTTCCGCCTGTGCGACCGGATTACGGTGATGAAAGACGGCTGTTTTGTCAGGCAGGTGCGGACCGATGAAATCCATAAAGAGAAGTTAATCAATCTTATGGTGGGCCGGGATTTGAAAGATATCTTTCCAAAAAGGGATAAAGTTGTCATGGGTGACAAGATTCTTCAGGTACAGCACTTACGGGCAGGAAGCCGGGTCCAGGATGTGAGTTTTGATGTGAGGGCCGGGGAAGTGGTCGGTTTCTATGGCCTGGTAGGGGCAGGGAGAACAGAGACAATGAGAGCAGTTTTCGGGGCAGACCCAGTGGAATCGGGAAAAATTTTATGGTTTGGGGAAGAAGTGCGGTTTAAAAACCCCCTCCAGGCAGTAAAGCGGGGGCTGGGTATGGTGCCCGAAGACCGAAAAAAACAAGGGCTGGTATTGGAACAGAGCATCGAGATGAATACAACCATAACTTCCATGAAGGAGGTTCAGAACAGCGCCCGGGTATTCAGCAAAAGAAAAGAAGAAGATTTCACAAAAGAAATTTTGGCAGGCATCCATACAAAATATGCCTCTGTGTACGACAGGGTTTCTCAGCTCAGCGGAGGGAACCAGCAGAAAGTTGCTTTGGCAAAATGGCTGGCGGCAAGGAGTAAATGTATTATTTTTGACGAACCCACCAGAGGTGTGGATGTGGGGGCGAAAACAGAGATTTACAACTGTATCAATCAACTGGCGGCCCAGGGGATCGGTATTATTATGATTTCTTCTGAGATGCCGGAACTGATGGGAATGAGTGACCAGGTGATTGTGATGCGCCAGGGAAAAGTCACAGGGAAAATCATGAAAAATGAATTTTCGGAGAACAATTTGATCAGACTGGCAATGGGAGGAGCCTAGCAGTATGGAAAAAGAAAAAAAGAATTATCAAAAACTTCTGGATTTTATATTGACAAACAATACGTACTTTATTCTTTTATTATTATTCATTATCTGCAGCGCAGCATCGGAATATTTTCTGACAATGGCCAATCTTGTAAATATATGCCAGCAGTATGCGGGAACTGTGATTGTTTCAATTGGTATGCTGTTTGTGATTTTAACCGGGGGGATTGACCTTTCGGTGGGATCTGTCATGGCTTTTGGCAGTGTATTTACGGCTTATGCTATGGTGGAGTGGAAACTTCCGATTATTTTATCTGTGGCAGTGACACTGCTTCTGGGAACCCTGTGCGGCCTTTTCACCGGATTTCTGGTGGCCAGGACGAAAATTGCGGCTTTCGTAGCCAGCCTTGCCATGATGACCATATGCAGAGGGGCGGCTTATATGATCTCACACGGCACACCCATTAATACGCCGGCAGGCACCATCAGCCAGCTGGGCACTGCCAAAGTACTGCCATTTCTCACTTGGCTGACGGTAATTGCCATACTGGTGGTGGCTCTCAGCAGTTTTTTCCTGAATAAAACGGCATATGGAAGGAAAGTTATTATGATCGGCAGCAACGAAGAAGCCGTTCATCTGGCAGGCATTCCGGTGATGCAGCATGTAATTTCCGTGTATGCCATTTCCGGTTTCTGCTCTGCACTGGGCGGTGTAATTGCCACATCAAGAACAGGGATTGGCTCCGGCGCGGCAGGCCAGGGAATGGAACTGGATTGTATTGCGGCCTGTGTAATCGGAGGTGCCAGTCTCAGCGGAGGCCAGGGTTCCTCCGTGAAAACGGTGGTGGGTGTGCTGGTGCTGGCAATGATCGGAAATATTATGAATCTGCTCTCTGTGCCCTCATACCCACAGGATATTATCAAAGGTATTATTATCATTCTTGCGGTGCTTCTTCAGCAGGGAACCAGCAGGATCAGACAACACTAAAGTACAGGAGGTTTTGGATATGAAAGGAACAATGAAAGCTTTGCGGATGCATGCGCCTTATGATTTCAGGGTAGAAGAGATACCCATTCCTCAAATCGGCCCGGATGAGATACTGATTCAAGTAGAAGGATGCGGTATCTGTGCCGGAGATATTAAGACACTGCATGGAGGAATCCGTGTGTGGGGAACTTCACCGGAAACATGCAATATCGAAGCTCCTGTGACAGGCGGTCATGAATTTGTGGGAAAAGTCGTGGAGTATGGAGAGAATGTGAAAGGAATCCGTTTGGGAGACCGGATGGTTTCGGAACAGATTGTTCCCTGCAGGCAATGCCGCTTCTGCCGGGCGGGAGCCTATCATATGTGCCACAGGCATTATATTTACGGATTCCGCCAGGAGACAGCAGGGGGCATGGCAGAGTATATGAAATTTCACAAAGACGGGATACACCATGTTCTGCCGGAAGGGATGACTGTGGAGCAGGCGGTCCTCATTGAACCTATGGCGTGTGCCATGCATGCTGTGGAGAGAGGAAATATTGGACATAATGACGTGGTTGTAATCAGCGGTCTGGGAGCCATCGGTCTGGGGATGGTCAGCATTGCGAGAAATTTACAGCCAAAACTTCTGATTGGGCTGGATCTCAGACAGGGGCGTTTGGATAAGGGGGCGCAGTACGGCGCCAATCTGGTTATGAATCCATTGGAAGAGGATGTGGTATCCAAAATCAGAGAACTGACAGACGGCTATGGGTGCGATGTGTATATTGAGGCTTCTGGCAGTGAAAAAAGTGTGAAACAAGGTATGAGCGCAATCCGTTTCCAGGGAACTTATGTACAGTTTGGGGTGTTCCCGGATGAAATTACTGTGGACTGGAATGAGATTGGCGACGGCAGGGAAATCACAATTAACGGCTCACATTTAGGTCCTTACTGTTATGGTCCTGTCATCAAAGGAATCATGAATCAAACCATTCGCACAGAAGGGCTGATATCACATACTTATGCACTGGAAGATTGGAAAGAGGCTTTTGAAACAGCAGAGAAAGACCTGGATGCGTATAAAGTTATGTTGATTCCGTAAAAGAAAGGCAGATGTTGACTATGTTGGTAAATCTGAAAGAAATCATGGACGGGGCAGAGAAGGGCGCCTATGCAGTGGGAGCGTTTAACACACCGAATCTGGAAAGTGTCATGGCAGTGATCCAGGCGGCCGAGAATTTGAAGACACCTGTGATTATCCAGCACGCAGAGGTACATGAAAAGGTGATTCCCATTGTGGATATCGGGCCCATCATGATAGAATACGCAAAACGTGCAAAAGTTCCTGTCTGCGTACAGTTAGACCACGGGGAGAGCTGGGATTATATTTTGAAGGCACTGCGGCTTGGTTTTACCGCAATTATGTTTGACGGCTCCTCACTGCCCTTTGAGAAAAACGTGGAGGAGACAAAAAAGTATGCCAAACTTGCCCATGCATTCGATGCATCCATTGAAGGGGAACTGGGAAGCATGGGCAGGCGTAATACCATTTATAAAGATGCAAAAGATAACGATCAGCTTAATAAAACATATACAAATCCCGTACAGGCCAAAGAGTTCGTCAATCTCACCGGGATTGACGCACTGGCCTGCTCTTTTGGAACCACCCACGGCTTTTACGTCTCAGAACCTAATCTGCGTATGGACATAGTAGCCGATGTACATAGAATGGCAGAAGTTCCGGTGGTCATGCATGGAGGGTCCGGGGTGAGTCCTGAAGATTTTAGAAAATCTATCGAGAATGGTGTGCGCAAAATCAATTATTATACTTATATGGCAAAAGCCGGAGCAGACTATGTGGAAAAGCAGCTGAAACATGTGACCACACCCATTTATTTTCATGAAATCAGTAACTGGGGACGGGAAGCTATTGAAAAAGATGTGGAACATGCTATCTGTATTTTCTCAGAAAAGTTGATTTCGGAACGCAGGAAAGGAAATTAAAGGTGGTTCTATGCATTTTATCTTAGGACTTGACATTGGTACCACAGGCTGTAAAGCCAGTATATATAATGAAAAGGGAAGTGTCTGTGCCAGCGCGTACAGAGAATATCTCAATCTGCATACAGATGGAAGCCTGGATGCAGAAGGCGTCTGGTCCAGAATGCGGGAAGCAATTGGCGTCTGCACGAAAGGGTATCCGGAGATAGAAGCTGTCTGTACGGCTTCCTTTGGCGAGACAGTTGTGTGTGCAGACCACAGGGGAAGTGCTTTGAGACGTGCAATTCTCTATACCAACGCCAATGCACAGGAAGATTGGAAGAAACTGGATCAGGCGGCTGGCAGTTCCAGAATTGCGGAAATCACAGGACATATTTCCCATCCCATGTATACCATCAGCCGTCTCATGTGGATCAAACGAAATCAGAAAGAAGTCTATGACAAGACAGAAAAGTTTCTGTTTATGGCAGGGTTCATTGAAAAAAAGCTGGGTGGGGACTGGTGTGCGGAAGAGACGCTTGCGGCCCGGAGTATGGCATATGATGTGCGAAAGGGAAAATGGAGCGATGAACTGTGTACAGCGGCCGGTATTTCATTAGAAAAGCTGCCCCCTGTTGTAAAAGCGGGAGAGGCAGTGGGTAGGGTAAAAGAAGAACTGGTAAAATATTTTGGCTGGAAAAAATCTCCGGTAATCCTGGCAGGAGGTCATGACCAGCCCTGCACGGCGCTGGGACTGGGCGCTGTAAATGGAGGAGACGCAGCCTACGGTCTTGGAACCGCAGAATGTTTTACGCTGGTTCTGGATGCATTCACCCAATCAGAGAAAATGCAGAAAGCGCATCTGATTTGTACGCCCCATGTGGTGGAGCATAAATATGTAACCTATGGGGTTTTATTTTCAGGGAATATTGTATTGAGCAGGCTGAAAGAAGCGTTATATACAGGGGAAACACAGCAAGAGAAGTCCGGCGGTGTGAATGTCTATGAACAGATGATGCAGGAAATGCCCGAGACGACGGACCTATTGTTTCTGCCCCATCTTGCGGGCACCGGAACCCCGCAGATGGATATGGATGACAGGGGTGTGATTCACGGGCTTACCCTGGAAACAAAAAGGGGAGAGCTTGTCAGGGCGGCACTGGAGGGAATTGCTTATGATATGCGCAGAAATCTGGATAATATGAAAGCATGCGGCCTTCCCATCGGGCAGATTCTGGCAGCGGGGGGCGGAGCCCGTGCATCAAAAGGGCTTCAGATTCGGAGCGACATTCTGGGGGAACCCATCTATGTTTCAGAGGATGTACAGGCAGGTACAAGAGGGGTATTTTATATTGCCGCCAAGGCGCTGGGGTGGATACAGGAGTATGAGCAGATCAAAAAGTACTCTGAGTGTATACAGTATCGGCCCCAGGCAGAGCCTGTATCCTCTTATTATGAACAGAAGAAAAGACGTTACTGGCAGTTATATAAAAAATGCTGTCATCATAAATAAAAAAATCAGAGAGAGGAATGCTATGAAGTCATTAGCAGTTACCACAGATCATCAATTGAAAATTGTAGAGATTCCCATGCCAAAAATCGGCGATGACTGTGTTTTAACCAAAACACTGGCCAGCGGTATCTGCAGTGGAACCGACCGGAAGATCCTTCGCGGAGAGTTTAAAGGAATCACACAATATCCCTGTCTTCTGGGACATGAGGCGGTGGGAGAAGTGATTCAGGTGGGAAAAAATGTCAGACGATTTAAACTGGGGGATCGTGTCATGGTTCCTTTTCTTGAAACCGATGAAAGAGGCCGGTATGCCGGATATTACTCCGCATGGAGCGGCTATTCCGAGTATACGGTGGCAAGAGATTATGAGGCAATGGCCCAGGCGGGAAAAGGTCCGGGGCATCCGTCATTCTGGGATGCCTATCTGACACAGCAGGTACTGCCAAAAGATATTGACCCGGCCGACGGGGTCATGATGATCACTTTCAGTGAAGTGCTGGCGGCAATTGAACAGTTTGGTTTCAGTGAAAAGGACAAAATTGCAGTCTATGGCGCCGGACCAGTTGGACTGAGCTTTATTCAGCTGATGCGTTTGAAAGGAATACAGCACATTATCTCAGTGGATATACAGGAAGAAAAACGGGAGGCCGCTTTGCAGGCAGGGGCCAGAATGTTTGTGAATGGCAGTCTGGAAACTGTTTCGGAAAGTATCCGGAAGGCTTATCCAAAAGGCGTTGACTACGTGCTGGATGCAGCTGGTATCAATAATATGATCAATGAAGCAATGTACTTTCTGAAAGAAAACGGCCAGATCTGTGTTTATGGAATCTGTCCGGAAAAAAGTATGAATCTGTCATGGGAGCACGGGCCGCAGAACTGGACCCTGTGTTTTCTGCATGTGCCAGTTAAAGAAAAACAGGCCAGGGCTTTTTTACAGATTGTAAAATGGGTACAGGAGGGAAAGTTGAAACCCTCCAGCTTTATATCTCATAAAATACCATTTTCAAAATTACCCGAAACTTTTGAATATTTAGAAAAGGGGGGAGCAGCAAAAAAAATAGTGGTCATTTACGATAAATAGCCGTTTCAAAATTCTCTCCTTGATTATTTAAAATAGAGCCATTTTCTGTTATAATCCATTTAATGATTAGAGCGTCAAAATGCGGAATAGTAAAGGAAATGAAGAAGATGAATGCAGCTGAAAGACATCAGGAAATTATCAACATTCTGGTTCAAAAGGGACATGTAAGAGTGGGAGAGCTGGCGAAAATTTTTTCGGTGAGTACGGAAACCATCCGCAAGGACCTTCTGGAGCTGGAATCCAAACGGTTAATCAAGAAAAATAATGGGTCTGCAGAAATTCTGAGAGAATCCAGCGCCAGCGCCTACGCGAGAAAGTCAAAACGTGATGTGAAAGAAAAACAGTGTATCGCCCGTCTGGCTGCGGCAATGATACCAGAAAACAGTGTGATATTCATAGATGCGGGAAGCACGAATTTCCAACTGGCCAGCCAGTTGATTATGCGGAAAGATATTATGGTGGCCACTAATTTCACACCTATTGTAGAATTGATGAATGCCAATGATATCCGGGTGATTTCTATCGGAGGAGAAGTCCGGCCGGTGAGCGGCGCTGCCACAGGTCCATTTGCCCATTACTGCATCAGCAGAATCAATGCGGAAATTGCCTTTGTGGGAAGCAGCGGTTTTCTAGGTACGGACGGACCGTGTGTGGAAAACTTTCCCGAAGCTGAGGTCAAACAGGAAATGATAAAAAATGCCCAGAGGACGTATGTGCTGGCTGACCATTCCAAATTACATATCCGTGCGATTGCTAAATTTGCTGACTGGTCAGAGATTACAGGGGTCATCATGGACGAACATGCAGCTCCTGAAGATATAAAAGAACTCCAGAATAAAGTAGATGTTTTGCTGGCCAAAAAAGAAGGCTGACTTTTTTTATCTAAAGTATTGACAGAAATCAAGCAGACTGAGATAATATTATTATAAACAAATAACGTGTAAAGTGAAGGAGAGAGCTGTAATGAGAGATCAATTATTGGAAGAAGCCAAGACTTCCAGCATTTTGAGTAAAGAATTAATCAGTACTTTACTTGAATCTATGGACTATACCACCATATCATTTTTAAACTGGTCAGTGGAAGTTTTGAAAGTGCTTCGGATTCGTATTGACCGGGGTGATAAGATTCAGGATGCAGTGAGCGGGATTACCTATGACAAAGATTCTTTCCGCGATTTTGTAAAGAAGAATTTTTCGTCCTATGTATTCAGCCAGCTTTTTGCGGCGACTGGCAAGAAGGAAAAGGTTTATTTTAATCTGAAAGAATCTGAGGGCGGCGGTTACAGTCTGGTGATGGCGTCTTCTTCCAAAGAGAAGACATATCAGTGGATCTCCAGTCTGAGCGAGCGTTTTTCTCTGGTAAAGATGATTGCCACAAATGTTGTATACGTAAAAGATGTAAAACATAATACATATGTACCGTTCATCTCGGAGAATGGAAAATTCTGCAAATACAGCGAAAAAGAAGGCAAAATTGTGGAATTATAAGAAAAATCAAAGATAGAAAAAGCAGCTGTCCCTGTTGGTATGGTAGTATCACAGCGGCAGCTGTTTTCTTTGTCCTATGGGAAACTTCGCCAAGGGGGCTTAGAGTACGCCCATAATCTTAACATAGTCTTCTGTTTTATCCCGCATAATTTCCAGTCCATCTGACAGGTTTTCCATAGAAAATCTATGAGTGATTAAGTCCAATGGGGAAATCCGCCTGCGTGCCAGCCGGTCCAGAACATAGTTCCAGTCGTCATCCGGGCGGCGGGTAAAAGAAGAATTCCAGGTTCCGATGACCGTCAGCTGGTTTCGGAGTATTTTCCAGTAAATATCTTTTTCCAGGTGCATAGAGGAATGGGGATTTCCCACCAGAAGGACTTTTCCCGCCGGAGCCGTATTTTGTACTGCCAGGGCATAAGTTTCATTTTTTCCCACACACTCAAAGAAGATGTCCGCTCCGTTTCCGGCTGTGCGCTCCATGAGCCATCCACTTACATCCTGGTTTCGGCTGTCACAGTAACAGTCCTCTGGCAGTCCCTGGCGCAGAACTGTCTGCTTCTGGAAATCCTTATTGCCTGCTGCCAGGATATTTTTCACACCCGCCTCTCTGAGAAACAGGAATAACAGCAGTCCGATGGTGCCCAGCCCGCATATGACCACAGTGTCTGAAGCGGCGGGGCGGGCACGTCTCATGGCATGGACAGCCACCGCCATAGGTTCCAGCATGGCGGCCTCTTGGAAAGAAACCGATTCCGGAAGAACAATCAGATTCTGTACGGGAACTGCCGCATACTCAGCAAATCCGCCATCTCTGCGGGAGCCCAGATAACTGTAACGGCGGCACATCTCATACTGTTCTTGTCGGCAGGGGACACAGGAGCCGCAGGGAATCAGCGGAAAGATTCCCACCCGCCGGTTCAGCCAGTGGCTGTCCGAGCCCCTGCCCAGTTCTGCCACAACACCGGAAAACTCATGTCCGGGAATCAGAGGGTAAAAATAAGTCCCTGTCTGGTAGATCCTGGGGATATCCGATCCGCAGATGCCGGCGGCCTTCACCTGTACCAGCACTTCCTGGTCATCCGGTGACGGGGGATTCACTGTTTCATAACGTAGATCATTGACCTGATGTAAAACCCATGCTTTCATGATCGAGCCCTTTCTCTAAAGAAATAATTTTGCGGAAATTCTCCAGGTCTGCCCTGGTGGTAATTTTAAAATTTCCTTCGTCGCCAGGAATCATGGCGATATCCATTTCGGACATAATCCCCGGTTCCGTGGAACCGTTGATTTTAAAAATCTGTTCTGGCAGCAGGCGTCTGTTGGCTTCATAATATCTGCCCAGAAGAAAGACCTCAGGAGCCTGCCCCGCATAGATAGAGCTGCGGTCCAGCAATTTTCCAACCGTTTTCCCGTCATGACTGTAATAAACGGTATCCTTCATAGGCAGGACAGGCATTGCTCCGTCATGGCCCCGGGCGCCGTTCAGGCAGGCGGCAATCTGGACTTTGGACAGCAGGGGGCGGGCGGCGTCGTGGACCAATACATAATCGTTGTCCCCTGCGAAGGTCCGGATGGCTTCCAGCCCGCGGTAAATAGAGAGCTGACGGTTTTCCCCCGGCAGGGAAAATCCTTTGAATTTTTTCTTACAGTCAGGAGATTTCAGCCAGTTATCTATGAAATCCTGCCAGTCAGGAGCAGCGGCTATCAGCAAAGCGTCGATTGCGCTGTGGGTGGATAACGTTTCGATACAGTAAGAAATCACAGGTTTCCCGCAGATGTCCACATACTGTTTGGGGATATCTGTCCCAGCCCTGGTCCCGGTGCCGCCTGATAAGATGAGTGCAATATTCATATGAGTATCTGTTCCTATAAGATGATCAGCCAGTAGTTTCATATTGATTTTTATCATATCATTGAATTGTTATGATGTGAATACATAATTCTATTTTTCAGAAAAAATATATTATGATAAAAGATTAAAAGTTAATTTATTCTGGTCATCTACTGTATTTCATGATACAATGGTTAAAATATGAAAAATCTCTGTTAGAGCGCGTCTTAAAATTCATTCTTAAGATACACTCTAGAGCGTGTTTGGAAATTGCTTTATGTCAACCGTGCGTCACAGTTTGTACCCAAGGGTATGATATGGAAGATTTGCCCCGCATGAGGGCGCTGTAGCGGGCTACAGCAACCGAATAAGGAGCAAATGTGCCGCAAAGTGGGGCGTGCGGTTGGCGTGAATGAATTTTCAAACACACTCTAAAGCAATAAAAAGAAAATGGGAGAAATATATGACTTCAGATAAACTGTACGGCCTGGCATTTGAATATAAAAAGACAAAATTGTGGAATCATCTGAGCGATACACAAGTTTTTGCGTTAGAATTGTCCGGGGGCAGAGTGGGTTACATTAGTATCATGGGAAGGGCAGGCGGGCATTGTGCCCTTGGATTGTTCATCGGCGACGAGGGATTTAACAGTTTCCGTGTAATTGCGCAGGCAGATCCCATGATGATGTCACAGCTGGAATTTCACGAGCATCTAATACAGCAGACCTGCCTGCAGTGTATATTTGAAGGCAAAGATGGCCTTACCAAGGAAGAACGGGAAGACGCCAGGAGATATGCCCGCAGCCATGGAATCAGAATCAGCGGAAGAAACGCGTATCCGCATTTTATGAAATACCAGCCCAACTACTTTCCCTGGCAGCTACAGACAGAGCAGGAAATGGATGATCTAAGTGAAGCGCTGTCTGCCGCCCTTCAGGTCGCGGAATTATTAGAATCACAGACTCCGGAAGAACTGGGGCTGGAAGTAATGTATGATGATATGGAAGGAATGATGCTGCTGAAGCGGCAGGGTCAGGCGTGGGAGCTGGGAAGAACCCCGCTGCCTCCGGAACCGCCAAAAGTATATCCATCTCCCAAACCAAGCAATGATATTGCAGTGGCAAGTCTGAAGAAAATGAAAAAGACAGGAATATGGGAGTGCGAAATTATCCGTTTTCCTCAGCCGGTTCAAAATGACCCGGGGGAGCCGCCGGTATTTCCGGCGCTTCTGATAGCAGTTGATTCCTCCACAGGATATATGCTTCAGGTTTCTCCGGTTGAAAATTATGAAAAAAATCCGGAAGAATTGCTGAATTTGTTTATGGATGCCCTGCTGCAGGAAAAGATCCGCCCTATCAAAATCAAAGCGCGTGATGAGCGTACGTATGCATTTGCCGCCGGACTCTGTGAAAAATTAAAAGTAGCGGTGAGTATAGAAGATGACCTGCCGGCTCTGGATGAGGCGGAAGATAGTTTCATGGAGCGTTTCGGAGGGGGTGGGGAAGAGGCAGACTTTGATGAACTAAACCGTATGCTGGATGAGGTGCTCATGCTGGGTGAATCACAGCTGGACAGCATGCCCCCGGAGATGACAGAATTCTTTAGAATGCTGAAAGAAGAAATAACATTGCCGGCGGATATCCAGGAAAAATTGGATATTATATTCAGGCTGGAAGATGACAATGTACCGAAAAAGACCAGTCCCCGGGGGCGCAGGAAGAAAAGAAACACCCCTCCCCAGTCCTGTGTGGTCAGCGTATCGCTGGGGGCCGGATGTTACCGCCATATACAAATATCCATGGGGGCTTCTCTGTTTGAGCTGCACTCTGCTATTTTGAAGGCATTTGGTTTTTATGATGACCACGCCCATGCATTCTTCATGAATAATTCTGTGTGGAGTAATTTTGACAGCTATTATATGGCGGGGATGGGGTACGGCGACAGAACAACTGACAAGTATTCATTAGAACAGGCCGGATTTGAGAAAGATAAAAAGTTTAAATATGTCTATGATTTCGGAGCTGAGTGGAGATTTCAGTGTAGAGTTCTCAGAGTACAGGAAGGAGACACACCGAAAGCTGTAGTTATTAAGAGTAAAGGAGAAGCGCCGGACCAGGACGGGGATTGGTAGGCGCGGATGTGCTGGGAAGCTGACAACTGAATGAATATAACGATAAAAATACAACCTGTGTTTTGGCAGCAGGTTGTATTTTTTGTATTGAGGATTTGTAGTAAAATAACTGACAATGAATATTTTAAATACAAAAGGAGTATATTATGAAAAAGTGATGAGAAGTGTATCAGAAAAAGGCCATAAAAAGGCTTCCGGCATACATCAAATTATTTTTCAATTCCTAATATATCACTGATAATCTGCTGAATATGGGCCAGATGCTTTGGAGACAGCCCGGTCACTTCAATATAATCTCGAGTATCCAATTCCAGCAGAAAATCTGTGCTTACCGAAAAGAATTTTGAAATTCTAACGAGCATTTCTATGGAAGGCAGTATATTATTGTTTTCCCAATTCGATATGGTTTGTTTGGATACACTCAGTTTTTCTGCCAATTGAACTTGATTTAAGTTATGAGAAATCCTTAACTGCCTGATCACTTCCCCCAGCATATAATCACCCCTTTTTGAAATAAGGCTACTAAATCAGAAATACATTTACAAAATACTATGATATTGCTATAATGGTTTGAAGAAAAGCACATTGCTGTGGGAGTGGACAAAAGCCCGGGAATCTCTAGAGGAAAGAGTGGAAATTGATTATGGGATGGATTCAGAAAGTGAAAAATGTGCTGTTGACAGGAGCAGCACATAAAAAAGAATATAAAGAAACGCTGCAGGAAATATGCGAAAAATGGGATGGAAATATAGATACGCAATTACGGGCGAAGTATACGTATTTTTTTGAAAAGGAATCTATAAGAAAAAACTGTATTTTATATGAAGCCTACAGTGGGAGAGGAATGGTAGGAAATCCATATAGTGTTTTCCGGTATTTGTTTTTGAAAAAAGGATTTGAAGATTATATCCATGTATGGGCGATAGAGGATATGGAAGATAACCGGCAGGTGATAGAAGAATATGCACAGTACAGTCAAGTTGTATTTGTAGAATATCAGTCCATTGAATATGCCCGTTATCTGGCCTCGGCGGAATATCTTATAAATGACAGCACTTTTATGGATTATTTTATTAAGCGGAAAGAACAGGTATATATAAATACCTGGCATGGAATACCGTTAAAAACATTGGGATATGATGAACCACAAGGGAATATTGGGGCAGCGAATATCGTAAGGAATTTTCTGGCGGCGGATTATTTAATTTCTCCCAATAAATTTATGACGGAAGTCTATAAAAAGAGTTTTAAGCTGGAGGGATTGTTTGAGGGTACGATTCTGCAGGCTGGACAGCCTCGAAATGATGCGCATTTCTATGCAGAAAAGAAAAAAGTGATTGAAACATTGGATAAGCATGGGGTTATCGTTGATCCCAATAAAAAAGTAATTTTGTATGCCCCTACTTGGAAAGGAGAAAAATTTGGAAGTCCGGAAACAGGACTGGAAAGTTATTTTAAAATGATTCGGTGCCTGGAAAAAAATATGAATATGGATGAATATCAGGTTTTGGTAAAGCCGCATCAGATTGTCTATAAGCATATTAAAAATTCCAGTGAACTGACAGGGCAGTTTGTTCCGGCAATTATTGATACAAATGAGTTATTATCAATCGTAGATGTTTTAATATCAGATTATTCCAGCATTTATTTTGATTTTCTGGTGACAGAAAAACCGATTTTGTTTTTTATTGAAGATTTGGAAGAATATATGGAATCCCGGGGATTGTATTTCGGACTGGATAAATTGCCGGGGCCGATTGTACGGAATTATGATGAATTGGGCTGTATTGTAAGTGATATTGATCAGGCAATGAAACCACACTGGGAAAAATATCAAATAGAAAAACAGTGGGCATGTGGAAACGATGACGGGCATGTATGTGAACGGATAGTGGAAGCGGTATTTGAAAAAAAAGAAAATGGCATCTGCATTAAATGCGATACAAAAACAAAGAAAAAGCTTTTGTTCCGTGGGGGGAGCTTTGTAACGAACGGACTTACATTTTCTCTTATGACGCTATTGGGGTATATTGATTATTCTAAATATGATGTCACGGTAAGCGTTGGCCCCACAAAAAATAAAGAGGCAATAGAAACTATTAAGGCAATCCGGCCGGAAGTGAGGGTGTTATACTGGAACGGCAAGCATAATGCCATGAATCTGGAAGAAGAGGCCCTGTTTGCTCTGAATATGAAACATGGCCTTGACGCCGGATGGGATGCACCGAAAGATATATGCAGACGTGAACTGGGCAGGCTCTTCGGAAAAAGCAGGTTTGATTACGCAATCGAATATACAGGATATTCAAAATTTTATGCCATTTTATTTTCCTTTTTTGAGGATGCGAAAAAGCTGATCTGGATGCACAGTGATTTGAAAGAAGAATTGAGCAGAGGGGAAAAAGGGGGGAGTGATGTGGGAGCAACTTTGCGCCCCTGTATCTCCACCTATCCGTATATGGATAAACTTGTCGGCTGTTCCGAATTAACCATGCAGGTCAATAAAGAGAATTTTGCGACAGAGCGGACAAAAGATAAATTTACCTATGCTCGAAACATGTTGAACCTGGAACGAATTCTGGGGGAAGAACAATCCCTGACCACTTTTTCGACAGAAAAAACAAACTATTATATGACAGATATACAGGAAAATATTCCCATGGCATATGAAGCAGAGGTGGTGTATGCACCGGAAAAACAACATGTTAATTTTGTTACAATGGGCAGGCTGTCTCCGGAAAAAAATCAGGACAGTTTGATCAAAGCTTTTGGAAAACTTTACAGGGAGAACCCATCGGTCCGCCTGTATATTATAGGAGAAGGTCTGTGGCGGGAATATCTGGAAGAGCTGATAGAAAAGGAAAAACTGAAAGGAATTGTACATCTGGTAGGAATTCTTATGAAACCCTTTGGTTTTTTGAAGGGCTGCGATTGTTTTATTCTGTCTTCCCATTATGAAGGACAGCCTTTGGTGGTTCAGGAAGCCAGGACGCTTCATATGCCGATTATTATTTCAAAATTTGCTACTGCAAAGGATGTGCTGATCGAGAACGGACAACTGCTTATCGGACATGAAGTGGATGATTTATATGAGGGAATGAAAACCTTTATAGAAGGCAGCGTCCCTGATTATGAATTTGATTGTGAGGCATATAATAAAGAAGTATACAAAGAATTTGAGCGCGTTTTACAATGTGACGGGAGAAGCAATGGCTGATGTAGAGAATATTTTAAAAGAACATTATGGCAATTATGATTTAGAATGTCAGACGATTAAAAGGCATATAAGCGAAAAAGATCTTAAATTTCATACAAGAAGCATGTATGCAAAATACCTGAAAGAACCTGTAGAGAAAAAACAAATTTTCTTTTGGTGCAGAGGAAAGAAAAATTGTGTTGATGTGCCGAGATATCTATTTGAATATCTGCATCAAACATATGGCCAAACGTATACGTATATATGGGTTGCTGATAAAAAGAGCGGTGCTGTCAATGCACTGCCCAAAGACGTTATATTTGTTGAAAACGATTCAGAGGAATACTGGAGAGCCCTTGCATGTTCAAAGTATTTAGTTGGGAATGCAATGCTGCCCAATGTCTTTACAAAGCGAAAAGAGCAGGTTTATGTAAACAGCATGACCGGAGTTCCCAACCTTTTGAAAAAAAGAAAAGCGGATTTGAATAAATATTTCCTGATTTTGAAGGAGATGTTAAAAACGGATTATCTGATATCGGATTCTCAATGGATGACTGATCGGATCTATAAGACGGAGTATCGGCTGGCAGGGCTCTATAACGGAAAAATAATTGAGCCGGGAAATGTGAGGGTTTCTTATATGAACCAACACAGTCCTGCCGCAGAAAAAATGACAAAATGCACCATTATCACAAAAAAAGCGTACCAATGGATGAAAGAACATGAAGAGAAGCTGCAGACAGATCACGTAGAAATTCAGTTGATAAGCGATAATAATTGTGCTTTTAAAGGAGAAGATATATGTGATATTCTGGCGCAGACGGATGTGGTGATTGGAGATGACAGCAATTATCTGCGGGATGCCTGCGTATATGGATGCAAGGCAGGCTGTATCAATGATAAAGGCGATTATCTGGGATTTGACGAGTGTGATAAAATAAATACGTGGGAGGAAGTAAAGGACTATATAGAAGAAAACAAGAGGTATCATCGGAAAGAGAACCATGTTCCGGTGAATACAGCAGCACAGATTGCGGAACAAATATTTGGAAATGCAGGCGGCGATGCACAGAGAACCATAGATATCTCAGAAGATAAAAAACGGGTAATGATTTTGACGGAATGGGAACTGTCCCGGAGACAAAGGATTCAGTTAAAAAGAATGCTGGAAGCTGCAGATGGGAAAAAATATCAGATTATGATTGCGGCGCCGCCGGCACCAAGCGGTTATTTGGAACAGGAATGGGAAGAACTGCCGGAAGACATAATACCGCTTTGTTATCAGGGGAGAATGGCTTTAGAGGAGAAGGAATATATGTTCTATCGCCTGATTGAAAAGGCACCCTATCTTTATTCAGATTATGAAGAGATCCGTCAATATATAAATCAGATAATAGAAAGAGAATGGGAACGCAGGTGGGGGGATCTGTCTGCGGATTATATTGTGCTATACGGGAAAAAGGCAAAGCTGTATTTTAATGCCGTCGGAAAGAGCGGGGCAGAAAAGATTCTGGCGATAGAAGATCTAATGCCGGAGCAGAATCAGGAACATCGAGAAGAATGGCAAAAGATGATGGAACTATTCGATAAAATATATGTTTTACCGGTAGAGTTTGAGAAGACACGCAGGGAATACGGGCTGAAAAATCAGAAAAAAATAGTAAGGCAAAAAGTATTGTTTCCCAAAACGTTTCTGAAAGAAGATATGATAGAACATACTGAGGTGGAAGATAAGGAATATGTAATAGCGGATCAATGGCAGATTTCAGATGAGAGGATGCAGTTATATATGGTACAGACACCGCCAAAAGGCGCTTGTATTGTAAATACGGAACTTCTGCCGGATGAAAAGAGGACTGCGTTTTTACAGGAATTTTTGAGAGATAAAAAGGAAGCACTGCTTTTAGGTGAAAATTTCGAGGCATATAAACCATATATTCCATGTAATTATCAAAAACTCGACGGACGTATCTGCCAAGAACTCTATATGCTTCCCACAGCAGCGGGTTTTTATTCACATATCAGTTCTTATGTGGGAGATAATCGGTTGGAAGATGATGCGATGATAGAAATATGTGAAAAATTCCATATAGATATCTCAACTTTCTCATATGATTAAAATTTCAGAGGAATAGAAAACGTCTGTGACAGCACAGGCGTTTTTTTGCGCCATATTTTCTTTTTAGGGGGTTACAGTCAAATTCTGCTGTGGTATAATAAAATACATTAGAGCCTAAAAAAGAGTGCTCTATGGGAGTATTCTACGGGAGGATTGAAAAGTTGGATACTGGTTTTATGGCAGAGTATTTTCCATTATACGTGGAAGCTGCAAAATTAACTTTTCGGCTGGGTATGACAGGAATTTTGATTTCCCTGGTAATTGGGGTGGTCTGTTCCCTGGCCGGTTATTACCACGTGCCTGTGCTGAGACAGATTGCCGTGGTATATGTGGAGCTGTCGAGAAATACACCGCTGCTTGTGCAGCTGTTTTTTCTGTATTTTGGTCTTCCGAAGATCGGTGTTATGCTCAGTTCGGAGGGATGTGCGGTTATAGGATTGAGTTTCCTGGGCGGGAGCTATATGGCAGAGGCGCTGCGCAGCGGTCTGGAAGCAGTGGAGAAAGGACAGATGGAATCAGCGCTGGCCATAGGGCTGAACCGCTTCCAGGTCATGCGCTATGTGATTTTTCCCCAGGCGCTGGCCACATCGGTGCCGCCGCTGTGCGCCAATGTAATCTTTCTTATTAAAGAGACATCTGTATTCAGTGTGGTTGCCCTTGCGGATTTGATGTATGTGGCAAAAGATTTAATCGGCCTTTACTATCAGACAGATGAGGCGCTTCTGATGCTGGTGATTTCGTATCTGGTTTTGCTGCTTCCCATATCTGTGGCGGCGGGGCTGATAGAGAGGAGGCTGAGATATGCAGGATTTGGGGATTAGAGTGCTGTTTATGGGCAACAACTTCATACGGCTCCTGGGAGGTCTGTGGATTACCGTAAAAATTTCTTTGATTTCAGTGGGGCTTTCTATTGTATTCGGCCTTCTTCTGGGTATGATTATGACATTAAAGAATCCTGTTGTGAAGTGCCTTACCAAAATATATCTGGAATTTATCCGGATCATGCCTCAGCTGGTACTGCTGTTCCTGGTGTACTTCGGGGCAACAAAATCTTTCGGGCTTCAGCTGTCCGGGGAGGTTTCGGCAGTGATTGTATTTACCATGTGGGGTACAGCGGAGATGGGAGACCTGGTCAGAGGTGCTTTGATCTCAATCCCGAAGCACCAATATGAGAGCGGGGCGGCTCTGGGACTGGACAGCCGCCAGATCTACAGATATATCATTGTTCCCCAGACCCTCAGGCGGCTGCTGCCCCTGGCGATTAATCTGGCCACCCGGATGGTGAAAACCACATCGCTGATTGTATTAATCGGTGTGGTGGAGGTTCTGAAAGTGGCTCAGCAGATCATTGAGGCAAACAGGTATACAGTGCCGGATTCGGCGCTTTGGATCTATGGATGTGTGTTCTTCCTCTATTTTATCGTATGCTGGCCGGTATCCAGGCTTGCTGTGCGTATGGAGAAGAAATGGGAAAATTAATGGCGCAGGGAGGAGAATTTCGTGGAAGGTCAGGAGAAATTGCTGGAAATCCATCATCTTCATAAAGATTATGGTAACGGGGCAGTGTTAAAGGATGTATCACTGGACATACACAAAGGGGAAGTGCTGGTGTTAATCGGCCCGTCCGGGTGCGGGAAGAGTACATTCCTGCGGTGCATGAACGGGCTGGAACAGATCCAGTCAGGGGAAATCCGTCTGGACAAAGAGGTGATCACCGATCCCAAGACAAAATGGAGTGAAGTCCGTCAGAAAATAGGGATGGTATTCCAGAGCTATGAGCTGTTTCCTCATATGACAGTGATCAACAACATTTTGCTGGGCCCGTTGAAAGTGCAGAAGAAAGAGAAAAAAGAGGCGGAGAAAGAAGCAGAGCAGCTGCTGGAGAGGGTGGGGCTGCTGGACAAAAAGGACGCATATCCCCGCCAGCTGTCCGGAGGCCAGAAACAGAGAGTGGCAATCGTGAGGGCTCTGATCATGAAGCCGGAGATTCTGCTGTTTGACGAGGTGACAGCGGCTCTGGACCCGGAGATGGTGCGGGAGGTGCTGGACGTTATGCTGGAGCTTGCCAAAGAAGGGTCTACCATGGTCATCGTTACCCATGAAATGCAGTTTGCCCGGGCAGTGGCAGACAGAATCGTATTTCTGGACGGAGGGGAGATCGTGGAAATGTCAGCTCCGGAACAGTTTTTCACCCAGCCGGAGACAGAGCGGGCTAAGAGGTTTTTGGATACTTTGTCGTTTGAATAAAAAGGCGAAAATTCAAAATTATTTTCCTCAACCCTATTGACAACTCCAAAAATCTGACATATAATAATTATGCTGTTTTACGTAATAGAAAGATGAAAAACCAGAAGCAAAACAAAGCCAAAAAAAGCCAATGCCCCGCAGTGTTACATTGCGGGGTATTTGGTTTATAACCATATAAAACTATAAGAGTTTTTCAAGAAATTCTTATTCAAAACACAAGGAGGGCATACAAGCAATGTATAAAATTGTAAAGAAAGCCTGTCTGAACCCATCCGTCACGATGATGGACATCGAAGCCCCGTTTGTTGCTGCAAAGGCGGAACCAGGGCAGTTTATTATCCTGCGGGTAGATGAAGAAGGGGAGCGCATACCACTTACAGTTGCAGGATACGACAGGGAAAAAGGTACTGTTAAGATTATTTTCCAGATTGTAGGCGCTACCACGGAGAAGCTGAATCACAAGGAAGAGGGAGAGTTTATCCAGGATTTTGCCGGACCTCTGGGAGTGGCTACTCATGTGGAGGGACTGAAGAAAGTCTGTATCGTAGGAGGAGGCGTTGGGTGTGCCATAGCACTGCCCATTACCCAGAAGCTGCATGAGATGGGATGTGAAGTGACATCAATCATCGGCTTCCGTTCCAAAGACCTGCTGATTCTTGAAGATGAGTTCAAAGCCGCGTCTGATAATCTGGTGGTAATGACAGATGACGGTTCCTATGGAAGACAGGGAAATGTCTGTATCCCTCTGGAAGAAATGTTTGCCAATGGGGAGAAGTTCGACCAGGTGATTACCATCGGTCCCCTGATTATGATGAAGTTTGTGGTGGAGGCTGTGCGGCCCACGGGAATCCCCTGTGTGGTTTCTATGAATCCCATCATGATTGACGGGACGGGAATGTGCGGGGGATGCCGCCTGACCCTGACCCAGGGAGATAAGAAAGTGACAAAGTTTGCCTGTGTAGACGGGCCGGATTTCAACGGATATGAGGTGGATTTTGACGAGGCAATGTCCAGGGGCAGTATGTACCGGGATTTTGAGAGACATGCATATGAAGAAACCTGTAACCTCTATCAGAAGGAGGTAAAATAAATGGCCGATGTAAATAAAAGCAAAGTAAAAAATCCCATGCCCACCCAGGAAGCAAAAGTGCGGGCCGGGAATTTTCAGGAAGTAGCCCTGGGATATACCCAGGAGACAGCAGTGGATGAAGCGCGCCGCTGTCTGAACTGTAAAAACAGTCCCTGCGTAAACGGATGCCCGGTAAATATTCACATTCCTGAGTTTATAGAAAAAATAAAAGAATCTGATTTTGAGGGAGCTTACCAGATTATCAGCCAGTCTTCCTCCCTTCCGGCTGTGTGCGGGCGTGTATGTCCCCAGGAATCACAGTGTGAGTGCGAATGTGTCAGGGGGAAAAAGGGTGACCCGGTGGGTATCGGTCGTCTGGAGCGTTTTGTGGCTGACTGGCATAATGAGCACAATACGGAGAAACCTGTTCCGGCAGCATCCAATGGAAAGCGTGTGGCTGTAGTGGGTTCCGGACCTTCCGGACTGACCTGCGCCGGAGATCTGGCGAGAAAAGGCTATAAAGTGACTGTGTTCGAGGCATTACATACTGCAGGCGGTGTGCTGGTATACGGGATACCGGAGTTCCGTCTTCCGAAAGCAATTGTCCAGAAAGAAGTGGATAACTTAAAAGACCTGGGCGTTGATGTGGAAACTAATATTATAATCGGAAAGACGCTTACAGTAGACGAACTGTTTGAAAAAGGATACGATGCAGTGTTTATCGGTTCCGGGGCGGGACTTCCCAACTTTATGGGAATACCGGGAGAGGCTTATAAAGGCGTGTACTCAGCCAACGAATTCCTCACCCGTTCCAACTTGATGAAAGCCTATAGAGATGACCCGGTTACACCGATCATGAAAGGCGGCAGGGTAGCTGTGGTAGGCGGCGGCAATGTGGCCATGGATGCAGCAAGAACAGCGCTGCGTCTGGGCGCAGACAAAGTATACATTGTATACCGCCGTTCCATGGAAGAACTTCCTGCCAGGAAAGAGGAAGTAGAACATGCCATTGAGGAAGGAATCGACTTCCGTCTGCTGAACAACCCCATTGAAATTCTGGGCTATGAAAATCCGGACGACAAGAGAGATCCCAAAAACGGATTTGTCACAGGCATGAGATGTATTCAGATGGAACTGGGCGAACCGGATGAAAACGGACGGCGCAGACCCGTACCCATCCCGGGCAGTGAATTCCTGCTGGATGTGGACACCGTGGTAATTTCCATCGGAACTTCCCCCAATCCGCTGATCAAATCCACAACAGAAGGGCTGGAAGTAAACCGCCATGGGGGATTTATCGTGGAAGAAGACACAGGGGCAACCTCCAGAAAAGGCGTTTATGCAGGCGGCGACGCAGTGACCGGCGCGGCTACTGTAATCTCAGCTATGGGAGCCGGGAAGACAGCGGCAAAAGCCATTGACGAATATTTAAAAGGATAATAATATTAATATAGAAGAAACTCCACTCGCCAGAGTGGAGTTTTCTTTCAAGAACTGTATGTAAATAACCTGTGTACAAGCCTCAGATTATCTACATGCAGTTCTGAGAAAAGATGCGCGAGGTGCAGGATTATGAGAAAATTTAATACCGCTGGCCCATGTATTCCGAGGAAACATTATATGACAGATATCCAAAAACGCATTCAGGATATCCGCAGTCTGGTGGATGAAGGCGCGTATTTCACCATCAACTGTGCTAGACAGTATGGAAAAACAACAACCCTGGCCGGGCTGGCCAAAGCAATAGAGGAAAACTATCTGGTGGTCAGTCTGGATTTCCAGAAATTCAGCCAGGCCTGCTTCGAAAACGAGAGCAGCTTCAGCCGGGCATTTGCGGAGGAGTTTTCCAGAGAGGCCAGGCGGATAATAAAGGAAGAAATATGTGGAAAAGAGGGCTTAGAAGCTCTGGAAGCTGTGGAAAACACAGGGATGAATCTGCGGGAGTTGTTTGTGGTACTGCTGGATTTCTGTGAAAGGAGCAAAAAGCCTGTGGTGCTGCTTATCGATGAAGTGGACAGCGCCTCAGATAATCAGGTGTTTCTTGATTTCCTTGCACAGCTGCGAAACAGTTATCTGGACCGGGAGCTGAAAGACAGGGCAGCGTTTCAATCAGTGATTCTGGCAGGAGTCTATGATGTTCGGAACATAAGACAGAAAATCCGCAAAAATGAAGAACATAAAGTGAACAGTCCATGGAATATCGCGGCAGACTTTGATGTGGATATGAGCTTTTCCAAAGAGGAGATAGCCGGGATGCTGGAAGAATACGAGGAAGACCACCACACGGGAATGGATGTGCCCAAGATAGCCGGTCATTTGTACGATTACACTGCAGGGTATCCCTTCCTCATATCCCGGCTGTGTAAACTGATAGATAAAAATCAGGAGAACAAAAAACAGTTCCAGAAAAACGGGACAGCATGGACAGGAGAGGGATTTCGTGAAGCGGTCCGTCTGATACTCACTGAGAAAAATCCCCTTTTTGATTCTCTGTCCGGAAAGCTGGCGGAATATCCCAGATTGGACAGCATGCTGCAGTCAATGCTGTTTACGGGAAAGAGCATTGCCTATAACCCAGACGACCCAGCCGTTGATATGGCGGCAATGCTGGGCTTTATACGCAATCAGGATGGTAATGCTGTAATAGCAAACCGTATATTTGAGACCAGGCTTTACAACTGGTATCTCTCCACGGCAGAAATGCAGGAACAGGAGATGTACAAAGCCTCCCTTCTGGATAAAAACCAGTTTGTTGTGGAAGGACATTTGAATATGAGGCGGGTCCTGGAAAAATTTGTAGAACATTTCAGCAGCATATACTATGACAGAGACATATCGTTTCTGGAAGAAGAGGGGAGAAAGTATTTCCTGCTGTATCTGAGACCGATTATCAATGGAGCCGGAAACTATTACATTGAGTCCCGGACCAGAGAACTCAGGCGTACAGATGTGATAGTGGATTACCGCGGGGAACAGTATGTAATTGAGATGAAAATCTGGCGGGGTGAAGAATATAACAGGCGGGGCCGGGAACAGCTGATCGGATATCTGAATGACTATGGTAAACAGAAAGGGTATCTCATAAGCTTTAATTTTAACAAGAAAAAGCAGATTGGTGTTTATGAAAGATTCATTGGTGGTAAAATGATCATTGAAGCGGTTGTGTGAGCTGATTTGTCTGTAAACAGACATGTCCTGTTTTCGCAGAAAGGTAGATGTATATGTATTTTCAGCAGATTTCTATAAAAAATTTTAAAGCAGTAAAAGAGATGGAACTTGAATTTACACCTGGTGTAAATCTTCTGACCGGCGATAATGGAGTTGGGAAAACATCTGTATTGGAAGCCATTGCCTCAGGGCTGTGCGGAATGCTGAAAGGTGTGCAGGATGTTTCGGTAAAAGGCATCCAGCAGAGCGATATCCATTTTTATATGGAAGAGCGGGGGGATGCCTCGTCGGAAATTCATTACGTAACCCCAGTGGAGATTGCCTGTACATTGAAAGGGGAACAACAGGAGTTTCATTGGAAGAGGATTCGCAAGGACGAGAATGGGTACAGCCGGACCAAGATGGAGGACGACGGCATTGAAAAGTGGATGAGGACCATATCAAATGACTCAAGTGCTGTCCTGCCTTTGATCAGCTTTCAAAGTGATGCCAGAAGCTGGCCGTCCAGCAGAGGCAGTGCAGAGAAAGATTTGAAGAAAAAATTAAACGACAGACGCTGCGGGTATATCGGGTGTCTTGATTATTCTCTGGATATAGGGGGAATACGGGCATGGTGCCTGAAAATGGAGCTGAATGCTTTTCAAAAAAAGCGTGAAATTAAAGAATATGAAGCCTTCAAAGGGATTGTGGCAGCTTTTATGAAAAAAATAGATAATTTGGAGACCGCCCCTGATATCTACTATTCCAGTCAGTTGGAACAGCTGGTATATCAGGAAGGAGATATGTCTATGCCGGTTTCTAATCTAAGTGCCGGTTATCAGTCACTTTTGTGGATAGTCATGAATCTGGCATACAGACTTGCACTGCTGAATCCAGAACAATCAGAAAATCTGAAAAATACAGAGGGAATCGTGTTGATCGATGAGGTTGATATGCATCTGCATCCCAAATGGCAGTGGAACATTGTGGGCGCACTGGAAGAAACATTTCCCAATATTCAGTTTATTCTGGCAACACATTCGCCCATTGTGATATCATCCTGTAAAAATCGGCAGATGGTATGGATTGGGGAGGATCAGGAGGTTATGTATCTGAAAGATGCGTATGGATATTCGGTGCAGGAGGTGCTGAAGCTCCGCCAGGGGACGACGGAGAAACCCCGGGAGATAAAAGAAATATTCGAACAGTTTGATGAAGCGATTCAAAAAGATGAATTGGGAAGTGCTGAAAAGATGATTGGAAAGATGGAGGAACTTTTGGGAGAAGACCATATGGATGTAAAAGGTGCAAAAGATGAACTGCAGCTAAATCGCTGGATAGAGGATTGAGAATGATTTATATAAAAAAGGGCCCGCCGCCCCGGCAGATGGCACGTATGGTGAGTGAAATAAAAAGCGGTCAGGAGTGGAAAAAAATAAAAGCAGGAGATACGAAAGCAATTCGTGAGAAATTTGATCAGCTGCCAAAAGAGGTGATCCGGGAAAGCCTGCTTGAGGAACAGCATTATCTTTGTGCCTACTGTATGCGGAGAATCAAAAATGACGGGCGCGGCACAACCATTGAACACTGGTATCCGCTGAGTGAAGATAAAGAAAAGGCGCTGGATTATAGAAATATGCTTGCTGTCTGTGATGGGGGAAGAAACTGGAAGGGCAAAAGACGGAAAGTTTTGTGCTGTGATGCGGGCAAAGGAAACGAAAGTAAGCTGACAGTTTCACCTATGGACTGTCAGCAGATGAAAAAGATTATATATGATAAAGAAGGATTTATCAGAACTAGCCCCAGAGATGAAGATATGGAAAAGGACATTAAAAATGTTCTGCGTTTGAATGGCATGTGGAAAAACGGCCAATTCATCGCGGATACGTCTACAGAATTGGTGAAAGGAAGAAAAGACGCATATCTGCGTTATAAAAAGGCTGTTAAAAAGCTGGGTGATAAAAAAATGTGTACTTCCGCAAAGATCAAAAAGATAATTCGTGAAATAGAAATGGAAGAGCAGCGGCCGGAGTTTGCGGGAGTGCTGTTGTATTTCTTTAACAAAAAATATCATGAACTTGTGAAACGTGGATTGTGACAGCGGCATTCTTCAAATTTTTTTGTTTTACATAGATAAAGATCGGAGTCGATTGCCTCAAAAGGTGGAATGTTGAAAGATGTGCAGGTGGTTTTAAGGAGATCGTTTAATGAAATATTTACCACTTATTCATTTAATTTATTAAAAGAATAGTCGTCATTTTTGCAATGTATGATATACTATAGGCAAATGATAAGCTGTGGAAGAAAAGAGGAGGACTGATATGGAAAAGGTATTAAATATTGCTGCTCATATCGCACAGGAATATTTCTTAGAATATGGTCAGCAGATTGATGAAATGAAACTGCATAAGTTAATGTATTTTGCCCAAAGAGAATCTTTAATCCAGAACGGGGAGGCTCTTTTTGATGCTGCATTTTATGGGTGGAAATATGGCCCGGTCTTAAAGGAAATTCGAAGTGTTTACAAAGATGGATCATTTGTCTCTATTATGCCTGAGAGATTTACAAAAGACTGCTCTATGTTGCTGAAAAAAGTTTTAGAGAAATATGCTGGAAAAGATTCGTGGAGTCTTAGCAGGTTAACTCATGGGGAGATATCCTGGAAAAATTCCAGAATAGGCATACCAGAGAAAGAAAATAGTGATAATCCGATGAGCCTTGAAGACATTATGGCTGATGCTGAAAGAATTAAGGCCAGGAGAGAAATGCTGAAGGAGTTAGGACTTGCATAAGGTATAAAAGTGTATGGGAAAAATCACAGATGAACAAAAGCAAATACTTGAGAGCTTTTCTTGTGAACGATTGTCTCATGAGCAGGAAAATAAGAAGCTGATAAAACGTTTCGAAAATGTGAAAGGCCGTTCTTTGGTCAGTTATCTCAAAAGTTTGGCGTGGGATGAAGATTTTGAGTGTAAAACCGCCTATTATCTGATTAAATCTCCTGATAATGAGATTGCCTTGTTCTTTTCATTAAAATGCGGAGCTTTATTTGATCCATTAGATGAAGACCTTATTAAAGAAAAGGCTGAAAGAGCTCAAAAATGGTTGCAAATTGTGAAAAATATGCATAGAGGATGTCGTGAACGGGAGCTTGCTATTCAATTTCTTGAGAATTTTAGATCAGCTTAACTATGATAAAGAACATGAAGAAAATGAACAGATAATAAGGGTTGGGCATACATATCCAGGAATTGAAATAGTTCATTTCTGTTCAAATGATTTAATGAAAGAAAAGTGGAAATCTTTTGATATAAATCGTCCCATAGGGGAAGTGATGTTTTGGCAGTATATTGCACCAATTATATATGAAATTCAAGAATATGCCGGATGCCAGTATGTGTATTTGTTTGCGGCAGATACTTCAGAAGACGAAAATTTGATAAACTATTATAACGCAGCCCTCAAATTTGAACAGCCTGCAAAAGTTGGAACGAATAAACCGCGTTATGATTTGTGTTGTGTTTTTATGTGTCAAGATGTAAACGAGCTGAGGAAAAACCGCCATGAGTATTTTGATGATTTTAATCTTGATGATGATATAATCGTATAGCTGTTAAAAAAGAATTGAAAGCCAGTACACCATTTCATAGATACTCAAACACTAAGCACCGCTATTTGCGCCATTGCCGCGTTGGCTTCACCAGATCGAACCATCGGAAAGGGTTTCTGAGAGCTGAAAAAGTAAGAGCATAGTAAACTGCATAAACAAAGGGCACAAGCCGGGATTCCCAAACGGATTTCCGGCTTTATTAAAGTACCAAATATAAAAATTCTGATAATACCAAAGAAAAACAACTTGAATTCTGATGAAATAACGATTATATTTTGCAGGAGTTCAACCGATATTAAATATAGTAGAAACATTGAAGTAGCATTTTATGAAAGGTAATTTTGAAGTGGAGGAGATATATTGTGCTGGCAGCAGGGTATATAAAAACAGGAAATAATTTAAAAAAAGCGCGCGTCAGGCAGAACGGCTCTGGCGGCGGATTTGGAAATCAAGCATATCCATGATGCATGATGTTGCATATAATGATTAGGAATGATTGGGGCGTCAAAATTACACGCTCTAAAAATATCAAAACAACCCTTTTTAAGTATGGTTTTTGACGCATCTTTTGACAGTCCATTTGATATACTTCAACTAAGCTAAATAATGCTTCAATTTTGGTCAAATAGTGTATTGCGGCTGGAAACCATATGTAGTATAATTAATAGACTATAATATGGAAGTCTGATTATGATTTACCTCATAATACGCATTATGAGGTAAAAAAAGGTTTCCGGAAATGGGGCTTACAAATGACTGAAAAAGAATTCCGCAGGCTTCGCAGACGCGACCTTCTCCAGCTTCTGGTGGCTCAGGGAAAGGATGCCCGTCAGCTGCAGGAAGAGTTTGACGAAACCAGCCGCGCACTGGCCCAGGCGCAGGAAAGCAATGAAAGGCTGAAGGCAAAACTGAATGAAAAGGATGCCCTGATCGATAAGCTGAAAAACCGGCTGGACCAGAAAGATGCCAGAATCAGAAAACTCCGTGAAGATATGGAGGCATGGCGGAACAGCAGACAGATCCAGCTGGAGGAAGCCGGGTCCATCGCGGCCGCAGCCCTGAGGCTCAACGGCATTTTTGAAGCGGCACAGCAGGCGGCAGACCAGTATTTATATAATCTCAAGATGCAGTGCGGCCTGGAGGAGAAGGAACCGCCCATGGAGCTTGGCGATGAAATGGAATACGGCATTCCGGAAGACGGACTGCACGGAAAGGAGCAGTATGGAAGCGAAGAAATATGAGATAAGCCTGGAACTGCTTGAAGCGGAACTGCAGAAAGAGCAGTACAAAAGGAGATACGGCCGGGTGCTGCGAAGCACAGTATTCTCACTCCTGGTAGTTGCCGCGGCCGCAGTGCTGATTGCTGTACTTCTGCTTCCGGTTCTGCAGATCAACGGAACTTCCATGACAGACACTCTGCAGGACCAGGACATTGTGGTGGCTGTCAGCAGCTCAAAATATAAAACCGGAGATGTGATAGCATTTTATTATAACAACAACATTCTGGTGAAGCGGGTAATCGCCTCCGCGGGGGACTGGGTGGATATCGACAAAGATGGAGGCGTATATGTGAATGACCAGCTGCTGGATGAGCCGTATATCACGGAAAAAGCCCTGGGGGACTGCAACATTGACCTGCCTTATCAGGTACCGGACGGCAGATGCTTCGTCATGGGGGACCACCGGGCAACAAGCATCGACAGCCGGAATACCGCGGTGGGCTGCGTGGGCAATGACATGGTGGTGGGCAAGATACTGCTCAGGGTCTGGCCGCTGTCGGATATCAGCACTATTAAGTGATGGAGTGAAAGAAAGGGGGATGCGTGATGGGAAATTCAATGATTGAACAGGCCATAAAACTGTTCCGTGAAAAAAGAAAATACAGGTACTGGCTGGCAGCGTTCCTGTGTCTGGCTGTGCTGGTCACGCTCGGCACGGTAACGGTACTGAAAATGAACGGCCAGGCCGCAAATCATAAACAGAAACTGCTGGACTGCCAGATAGAACTGCATGAACATACAGAAGGATGCTATGACAGCGAAGGCAGAGTCATATGCGGGTATGCGGATTATGCGGTACATACACACAACGATGACTGTTACGACAGCGAAGGGACTCTGGTCTGCCAGCTGCCGGAAGTGCAGGCACACACCCACAGTCCGGAATGTTATCAGGAAAAAGAAGAACTTGTATGTGGATTAGAAGAATCAGAAGGCCACGTGCATACAGAAGAATGCTATACCCGGGAACAGGGTGCACTGATATGCGGGCAGGAAGAATTCTATATAGATGAAACCGGCGCAGAACAGGAAGCACATGTACATACAGACGACTGCTATGAGTGGACTGAGACTCTCTCCTGCGGACAGAAAGAAGGCCAGGGCGGTCATACGCACACAGAAAGCTGCTATGAGACAAAGAGCGAACTGGCCTGTGGAGAACAGGAACTGCACACCCATGATGAAACCTGTTATGACCAGGACGGACAGCTGACATGCGGACTTCTGGAACTGAAGGAGCATGTTCATGGCGAGGAGTGCTTTGAAACCATTGAGCTGACAAAAGAAGAAATCGAAACATTAAACAGCGCGGAAAACCCGGAAAAAGCGGAAGAAGCAGAAAAAACGGTTAAGACCTTCGAGGACGAGACAGTAAAAGTCACCGCAGAATACGGAGAGTTTGCGAACATTTCAGAGGAAGCGGAGCTGGTGGTAAAACAGATCACTGAGGAAAGTGATCCGGAACACTTTGCAGAACGCAGAGAAGAATTTCAAAACCAGATGGGCAGTGAACAGGCATCTATGGATGTGCTGATGGATATCGGCTTCTATCTGGACGGAGAAGAAATCGAGCCGGATGATACTGTTACTGTGAAAATTCAATTTGCAGACGGAAAAGAAGTGTCAGAGGCAGGACCGGTTAATATGGTCCATTTCGCAGACGACGGCACGGAAGTGCTGGAAGACAGCAGCGTGGATGACGATGGCGTGATTACTTTTGAGATGGACTCTTTCTCTGAAGTGGCTCTTTTTGCGGCGGGGAATTTGGCTATTGGTAAGAGCAGAAGTGCTGATGATACTGTGCGTTTTCATTATCTGCAAACAGATGTGGTTACTGGGGAAAAGAAATTTATAACGAAAGGCGAAGCTGCAAAAAGTCAGTTCAATGCTGAGACAGCTGTTGACGGTAATAAAAGCTTTTTTGCAATTAAACCATATAGTTTAGCTGATGATAAATTGTATGAATTGTTTGGGATTGAAGGTTACAGCACAGATTCTCTCGCAACAGCTGTACAAAGCGATCCTCTTGGCGCTTGGATTGGATATAGTACAGATGGAGGAACAACCATTACTGTAAACACTGTAACATCTTTAAATGGCATCCCGATGTGGCGGTTATGCGACCTTGCCAACGGGGTAACAAGTTTCACCCAAAGCAATATAACCGATATTTATTACCTCCCAGAAAATACCCAGACATATACAAATGAACCTTTGGAAAATATTATTTTAGGAACGGAACAGCCCTCTCAAGGATTCAGCGTTATCTTCAACCCATGGAATTCAACCGGTGATTTTAGTGATGATGGTAAAGATGGAGGAGGACGTTGGGAATATGGAATTGCAAACCCGAAAAGCACAGAAGAAACAGGACGTACAGAGGTAAAATTTAGCGGAGAATTAGTTGATGAAAATGAAGCAGTTATCTGGCTTCCAGGAAACGATGATTTAGAAAATCATGAAAATCAATTCGACTTTGACCACTGCGGTAAAACGGATTGTATCAGTAAAGCAGCCATAAAAGGCCAGGCGGCAGATAGGACATATAAATATAAATTGGCTGGATGGTACAATATCGCGGATGAAAAATATTATAAAACCGGAAGCAATGCGGTTTCCGCAAAAATTGATACCAGGAAAAATAATATTTTCTATGCCGACTGGATTGCTGATGAATCTAATTTTGCCGATAATCCTGAGATTTCATTAATTCAAACTGAAAACGGAATGAGAGACAGAGCTGAATATACTGAGTTTATTACCACTAAAGTGTTTGATTATAATGAATTATTTAATATTTATAGTACAACATATCAGCATGAAACATCACCAATAACAAAAAAGAGAGAAATATGGAGTGATAGTGGTTTATTCAGTAAAATAAACGAAGTTTGTAGCTTTATCTTTTTTGATGGAAACAGAAGGACTTTAGGGTATCCGAGTAACGAAAGGACGTGGAATCAATCAAATCAAGGCGGAACTACACCTAAGCCATCTCAGGGAGCGTGGGGGCCACAGTTAAAAACATTACTTGATGATTACCTTTTTAACGAAAATGACGAGCGGCTTGGAGTACATTATTTGGGAGAAGGTGAATTTTTATATAAGCTGGGAACTGAAACTAATAATGAAGGTTATTATCTTTATGACAGCGATGAAAATGGAGCTTCCTATAACCCGTCTGAAAACAGGTTTTATATTCAAGAAAAAACAGACTGTATAAAAAAAGAGAACGGAGAGACTAAGGCAGGATTTTTCCCGCTAAATAAACCTTTTGGCGATACAGCATACAGCATGACCGATGGCAGTGTGAATTATCATTTTGGTATGAACTCAGAGATTAATTTTTATCTTCCAGGTGATGTTCCCAAAAATGAAAATGACCCCAATTATAAAAAGGTAAACCAATATAAAGGCAGGGACATGGTATTTGAGTTTTCAGGCGATGATGATGTCTGGGTCTTTATAGATGATAAATTGGTTCTGGATATGGGGGGAGTTCATGGGAAAGTTGATGGCAGCATAAATTTCTCCACCGGAAAATGTGAAGTATTTTCAAAAGATCCTCAAAATAACAAAGTTTCTTATAATGCTGACATATCATCAATTGTCTCCACATTAGAAAAGGGTAAGCACACATTAAAAGTTTATTATTTGGAAAGAGGAGGCTTTGAATCCAATTGTAAAATCAAGTTCAATATCATTCCCCGATATAAAATCGAGACACCGGAAGCAAGTACTGTAACGATTAAGAAAGAATGGAGAGATAATGAAACAAGCCATACACCTGTTACAGCTGTCTTAAGCAGATATTATATGGAAAATGGAAGCAGGAAAAAAGATGAGACATTTAGTGAGGAAGTTGAGCTAAATGAAGGAAAAAAATGGCAGCACCTTTTCGAAGGATTAGAAGTTTATAAAGATCCTGCAACAAAATTAATCGAGTACATTTACGAAGTTGATGAAAAAAATCCACCGATTGGATATGAGAAAAAAGTCCAAAGCAAAATAGCCCCTCAGGGAGGGCAGAGCTGGCTGAAGGTCGATGCTTCAAATGAGTCTGAAATTGCTGAAAAAGAAGTAATCTTCCTCAATGTCACCGGTAATAAAGCGTTAGGTGTTAGTGATGGAGAGAAAATAGAGGGTTTTAATGTCAAAACAGTAAAAGAAGGTGTCCTTTCGTCAGATTCTGTAACGGATAATATCAAATGGAAAGTGACAGCAGCAGACGGCAGCCTGTTGCTGGAAAGTAAACAATATCCAGATCGTTTTCTAAATATCGAGGGGGATATAGGCGGATCACTTCTGCTGGTAAACAATAAGGAGGGTGCCAGCAAATTTGAACCAGACAATGTGGATGGGGGAGGATTTTCTGCTGCGAGCCATAGGATTATTTTCGATGATTTAACAGAAGAATTTAAAATCGGTTCAAATAACCTGACAAACGAAGGAATCGAATCTGGTGCAGATAAGAGCAAGCGTGTTATCAGTTATATGGAGAAAGTAACGAAGCTGACAGAATGCACAATCACAAATACTCAATTAGCGGATGTTACAATTGCCAAAGTAGATAGCAGTACAGATCAACTGTTAAGCGGGGCAGAATTTAGTCTAAATCGGCAAATCCTAAACGGTGAGACTGCGACAACGCAGTATTATGATGGACAGCAATGGATAAGCATTCAAAACGATGCAAACGAACCTAAATTTGAAATCAGCAATGGGGAATTACGCTTATCTGATTTGTCTCCAGGCACTTATACATTAACAGAAGAAAAGGCACCCGCAAGTTACAAATTAAATAGTGCAGCAATTCAATTTCAAGTTGAGAATGGGAAAATAAACAGGATAATCAGCGGCAGTGCTGAAATTACCGGGAATGTCTTAAAAGTGAAAAATGAGAAAGAAGAGCCTGAGAAAGCAACGATAAAATTTGTTAAAGTGGGCAGTACCTCAGGTCATCTTTTAAGTGGAGCAGAGTTTAGTCTATATTCCAATGACGATTCCAAAAATTCCATCAATGGAGTGGCAGTTTCAGATGAAAACGGAGTTTTCTTTGAGGGAGAACTGGCATATGGCACTTACAGGTTAAGTGAGACCAAAGCACCTGATGGCTACAACAAACTTTCTCAAGATGTAATTATCACGATAAGCAAGGGTAAAGTTACTGTCAACAATCCTAATTTGTCTTCAGATGATAGGGAAAAAGAGTATTCAATTAATGAAGAGGGATATTACGAAATCAAAATCCCCAACTCAACCGGCTACAAACTGCCGCACACAGGTGGTTCCGGAACCTATCCGTTTGCAATCGGGAGTGCAGTCCTGTTCTCAACAGCAGCGTTCCTGTTGTATGGCTACAGTATAAGGCAGAAACGCCGCCAGAAGAGGCTTCACAGATAAGCCTCCGGCCGCAGAGCACAGCTCACAATGCCAAAACTGTTCCCAAAATGGTTTGGATTTTGAAAACAACGCTTCCAGGCGCCAGAAAAAGTTTCCAGGATTGATGAAACTAAGATAATTAGCAATTTATCCCATGTTCAAACAGGAGCTTCTCTCCTGGAAACGGTCTGGCAGGCGGAAAATAAGATTTTAAAGTCCACACCCAATAGATAAATGCAAAACCTGTGCCGCAGGACAGCAAAATGCAGGTGGAAGGTTCTTCCGCTGTTCAAGCGGTACACCGGAGTGAAAGGGGTGATGCGTGGAAAAACTGGGTTTTATGTACTATAACTGTACCCCTTAGGAAAGAAATGTGTCTGTGAAACAGAACGTATGGGGTAACGAAACACATGATTACACTAAAAAAGAATTTTAAATTTGAAAGGAGAATTTTCATGAAAAAAATGAAAAAAATTGCCAGTTTAGTTCTGGCTATGATGATGGCATTAGCAATGACAATCCCTGTATTTGCGCAGACAGTAACTCCAGCTCCCGACAAAAAGGGCGAAGACAATGCTTCTATTACAATCAACAATGCATCAAAAGGCGCAACCTATAGGATTTATAAAATTTTTAACGCAACGTATGGTGACGGAAACATAGCTTATACGTATTCTGACACCTTGCCAGTAAACGATTATTTTGAACAAAATGAAGATGGTTCTATTACGAAAAAGAAAGAACTTTCAGAAACAGATGAGGGTCTGCAAAGCTTTTTGAATGGGATAAAAGGAGAAGCTGTTGCCGAGGTAACAGGTGCAGAAGGCACTGTCCTGACGTTTAATGAGTTGGACTATGGCTATTATCTGATTGAATCCAGCGTAAGCAACGGCGCGGCTATTACTTTAGACAGTACTACTCCA
Source organism: uncultured Lachnospiraceae bacterium (assembly GCA_910588825.1). Classification (GTDB taxonomy): domain Bacteria; phylum Bacillota; class Clostridia; order Lachnospirales; family Lachnospiraceae; genus MGBC164599. The sequence continues at coordinate 25,742 of CAJURF010000006.1, read as the reverse complement.
AGCGCTATAGTAAATGATAAAAATGTGGGAAATCCCGGCTGGGATCCAGAGGACGGCAAAAAAATTGTTAAAGGTGATGAATTGTTATCCGTTGACAGCGCATCATACGGAGATACTGTAACATTCCAGTTGAGCGTTGATACCTTAAACTATGGCAAAGAGGGGAATGAATACAAACAAATTAAGGAATATGTGATTACAGATAACTTTGATAAGCAGGTTTTCTCAGACCTTCAGATTACGAAGGTAACTGTTGGAGGAACACCAGTCGACACAACTGGCTATACCAAGAAAGACACTAACAGCGGTTTCACATTAACCATTCCATGGGTCGATCAGAATAGCACAAGCTTATATGATTCAAACCAGAAGTTGGTTGTAACGTATACTCTTAAACTGGGTGAAGATGCTGTAATTGCCAGCCAGGGAAATGTTAACACCGCTTCACTCGCATGGAATTATGTAAATAATGGCGGCAGTGGAAAGCCAAGTGAAGAAACAGAAACGGTAACAGCTACTGTCTACACCTATGCGCTTGCAATCAATAAAGTTGATCCTAGCGGTGCAGGTCTGGAAAATGCTGAGTTTAGTTTGAAAAAAGATAACGTTGATATCAAAGTTACCAAAAATGCTGATGGAATATACACATATGACCCAAATGCAACACCCTCAGCGACATTGACATCAGATTCAAATGGTTTAATCGTGGTGAAAGGCCTTGCTGCAGGAGCGTACACAATAGAAGAGACAAAAGCTCCTGCTGGATATAACAAGTTAAAAAATCCAATGACTATTACTCCAGCTATTGACGAAACAAGCCAGTATACTACGAAAATTACTTATTATAAAGACGAGAGCGGAAAAATCGTGAATACGGAAACCAGCAATAAAATAGATAAAACAGAACAGGCATCTGTTCCTGTAAAAAGCATCACCGTAGTAAACAACGCAGGTACAGAACTTCCCTCCACCGGTGGTATCGGTACCACAATCTTCTACATCATCGGCGGCATCCTGGTAGTGGGCGCGGCAGTTCTGCTGGTTACTAAGAAACGCATGAGCAAAGAAGCTTAATCGGTTCACACAGGCCAGGCGTCAGGCAGTGAAATCCGATGTTTACATAAGCGAAACTGAAAAAAACACATCCCCCGGCGGGCAAAAGCCACTTCCGGGGGAATGCCGCACAGGCTGGCACCTTCCCGTGGTGTGCGGCGAGCAACGGGGAAAGCCCCGGCCAACGCCAGTAGATGGACGGATAAAAGTCCGTGATCCATGAAAAACAATTGTGGGGAAACGTATGGGAAAGAAAGCAAAAACACAGGCGGAAAGAGGAAAAAAAAGAAAGGGCCCCTCGATTTCAACAATCCTATTAGTAGTTATCCTGTTGGCAGGTATCTCCGTCATGCTCTACCCTTCTGTCAGCGACTGGTGGAATTCCATGCATTCCACGCAGGCTATCGCCAATTACGTGGGGACAGTAGAAGACATGACAAAGGAAGAAAAGGAGCGGATTTTCGACGCGGCCAGGGCATATAATGAGTCTCTTGCCCCCGGAATCCATTTCAATCTAACTGAGGCAGAGTACGCTGAATATGAGAAAGTGCTGGATATTACAAGCAATGGTATTATGGGGTATATACAGATTCCTTCCATCGACGTGAATCTTCCTATTTATCATGGGACAGAAGAATCGGTGCTTCAGATTGCAGTGGGCCACATCGCGGGCTCGTCCCTTCCGGTGGGAGGCCGGGGGACACACTGTATTCTTTCCGGACACCGGGGGCTGCCCAGTGCCAAGCTCTTTACGGATCTGGATAAGCTGGGAGAAGGCGACATTTTCACCCTCACAGTCCTGGACCAGACCATCACCTACAAGGTAGACCAGATCAGGATTGTTCTGCCGGAGGAGGTGGATGAACTTTCCATTGTGAAGAAACGGGATTACTGCACACTGGTCACCTGTACGCCCTACGGCATCAATACCCACCGGATTCTGCTGAGAGGCAGGCGCATCAAGAACCTGTCCGGTGATGTGACGGTAACCGCGGATGCGTCCAGAATCCCGTCTTATATTGTGGTTCCCGCAGTGGGAATCCCCATGCTGTTCCTGATCCTGGCGGCTATGCTCATTTACTACCGCCGGAAAAAGCCGGGAAAATCCCACCAGGAGATTCTGGCTGAGATGAAAAAGGGGGCGGCCCAAAAGGATGAGCCTAAGAACAGCGGCAGCTGACACAAAAGGACACTGTGGAATCATAAAAAAGTACATAGAAAATTAAAGGAGGAGACGCCCATGAAAATAAAATGGAATCACCGGCACAGACGGCTGGCTGGCCGCGCGGCATGCCCTCTGCTGGCATTTGCCCTGGCTTTTGGTGCTGCCTGCGCAGCGCCGGACCTGGAGGCCGCCGCACAGGCAGTGGATACCAGCCGCTCCTGTTCCCTGACCGTGCATCCGGCCAGCGGAGCATTGTCCCAGGAGCTGGAACAGGCAGCGGTTGTGGTGGAGCTGTACAAAGTGGCAGACGCGGTGCCGGACAGTGATTATGACACGTATACGTACCAGTTTACCGGGGCTTACAGCGGCCTTTCCCTGAAGGACCAGCCGGACAGTGCTGCTTGGGATGCCCTGGCGCAGAAAGCGGCAGAAACCGCCTTCTCGGGAAATGCTGCCCCGGATGCCACAGGCATGGCAGGCAGCAGGATTGAACTTCCCGGATGCGGCCTATATCTGGCAGCAGCCAGGGGGGAAGGGGTTGCTGATTATACCACCACCGTAACCCGGGAGGATGGAAAAGAAGAACTGGCCACTGTGGTGGATTTCGGCGGATACCGCTACACCTTTGCGCCGTCACTGGTCTCCCTGCCGGGAAAAGAAGCCCAGGGCGGCACTCCCGCCAGCACAGCCGGGGAGGGGGAATGGCTCTATGACTTATCCGTATCCTTAAAGCCGGAACAAACAGTCCGTTTCGGCACCCTGGAAATCACAAAGACCCTTCCCGTCTATCAGGACGGCAGCGATACGGACTTCGTATTTCAGGTGGAAGCGGTGTTAAACGGCCAGACAGTATTCAGCGATGTGGCACACCTGCCCTTTTCTGGGCCGGGACGGCAGACTGCCCGGGTGGAGAAAATCCCCATGGGTGCCCAGGTGACCGTCACAGAAGTATATTCCGGCGCGGTTTATACGGCACAAGCCAATACGCAGACCACCGCAGTGGGAGCGGACGGCCGCGCGTCCGTGGACTTTACCAACAATTATGACAGCTCCAATAAAGGCGGCGGCACAGTGGTCAACCAGTTTGACTACAGCACAGAGAACGGATGGCGCTGGACGCAGGCTGCGGACGGTGAGTAAGGGGGGATGATTAATGAAGAAGAAAAGTGCAGCCCTGGCGGTTCTGGCAGCCGTGATGGTTTCCAGCGCGGCTGTGGGAAGTGCGTGGGCTTACTTTACCACCTACGCCCAGGCCGGGGGCGGCTATGCTATCCGGCTGGGGGATGAGACCAGCATCCATGAGGAATTCTCCAACTGGACTAAGCGGATCACCATCACCAGCCAGGAAGGTTCCCAGCCGGTTTACGTCAGGGCCCTGGCTTTCTGTGGCAGTGCCTACGCGCTGGACTACAGCAGCGGATCAGGGAAATGGACACTGCAGGAGGATGGTTATTACCACTACAGCGATATCTTAGAGGCCGGCCAGACTACAGATGAGCTGCTGGTGAGAATCAGCGGTGTGCCGGAAACTGTGGAAGACGGGGAAAACTTCAATGTGGCCGTGGTGTATGAGACCACACCGGTGTGTTACGGCGAAGATGGCACTCCCTATGAAAACTGGGAGCAGAAGGTAACCCAAAAGAGTGCGGAAGGGGGCGAGTAAGCAGTGAAAAAAGTAAGAGAATTCCTGGCATCCCCTGCCGTGACACTGGCAGCATTCGCGGCGGCAGTAGTGCTTCTTCTCACCGCTTCCATCGGAGGCGCCCGGGCGGCCCTGGCCTATTATTCCGAGACCTATTCCACCCGGGTGCAGATGTATGACATCGGCGTGACGCTTCAGGAAAACGGAAAAAGTGTCTCCTGGCGCAACTACGATGCCAACGCGGCGGACGGCTCCTGGGATGATTCCACCGGAATCCTGCTGTCCCAGATGGTGCCGGAAGGGGAGAATTTTAAAATCGGAAAAAAATACACGGAAGAACTGAATGTGAAAAATACCGGAACCATCGGCCAGTATGTCCGTGTGAGCGTTTACCGGTACTGGATGGACGCGGATGGGAATAAACTGCCCCAGCTGTCCCCGGAATTCATCGGCCTGGATCTGGCCGGGGAAGACAGCGGCTGGCTGGTGGATGAAGCGGCCTCCACACCGGAGAGGACCGTGCTGTATTACAATAAGCTGCTGGAGTCCGGCAGTGAGAGCCCGCTCTTTGCCAACAGCCTGACAGTCAGTCCCAGGGCTGCCGAAGAAGTTACCCAGGAGAGCACCACACAGGACGGGTATACCACCATCCGGACCACCTACGATTACAACGGCGCCCAGTTCCATGTGGAAGCCAAAGTGGACGCTGTACAGGAACATAACGCCCAGGATGCCATCTGGAGCGCCTGGGGACGAAAAGTCACTGTCAACAACGGCTCCCTGAGCCTGGATTAAGGAGGGGACAGCATATGAAAAAGAAAATAGCCAGCCTGTTCCTTTCCACGGTATGTGTCATTTCCCTGGCAGCCACTGCCTGGGGGGAAACCTCCCGGGGCAGCTCCAAATGGACCGTCACCTTCCAGGAAGGAAACAAGATGGAAAGCAATTTCGGAGCTTCCGACCTGGATGAAGTGATCTACGGCATGCAGCCCGGTGACCGGGCGGTGCTGAAACTGTCACTGGAAAATAAGAACAGCAAGGCATCCGACTGGTACATGACCAACCAGATTCTGTATTCCCTGGAAGACAGAAGCGCCAATTCCGCCACAGGGGGCGGAGCCTATACGTATCAGCTTTCCTATACAGACCATAAAGGCAAAAAGAACACTCTGTTCAGCAGCGATACAGTAGGCGGCGAGAAAGCCGGCGGCGCGGGGGAGGGCCTGAAAGCGGCCACAGACGCCCTGGATGAATATTTTTACCTGGATACCCTGGCAAAAGGCCAGAAAGGGCAGATCACCCTGACAGTTGCTCTGGACGGGGAGACTCAGGGCAATGATTATCAGAACACCCTGGCTGACCTGGCCATGAACTTTGCCGTGGAACTCAATGACTCCAATCCGACCAGTCCGTCGGGGCCGTCCGGAAGTACCGGCGCCACACCGCGCCCCGGCACGCCGGCCAGCCAGCTGCGCACCGAGACCATCGGCGACGGCGGCACGCCCACCGCGGCAGTACAGACAGGGGACGACACAGAAGTATCCCCTTGGATTCTGACAGCATGTGTAAGCGGCGGGCTGCTCCTGGCCATCTCCATCTATGGACAGCTGTGCGGGAAGAAAAGACAGGAGGGGGAAGAATGAGAAAGGGATTTTTAAAAAAAGCTCTGAAGAAAATGCCAGCAGTCCTGCTCTCCCTTTGTCTGGCGACCGCGCCCACAGCTCCAGTATTGGCTGCTGAAAACGGGTACACCTATACCGTGCGTTTTTTCTCCGGTGCCCAGGGAACCATTGACGGGCGGGAGATGATCGTGCAGACCAAACTCCATTACGGCGACCGGGTGGTATTCAACCAGAGCCGTGTAACATTAAATGACGGCAGCAAATACTATGTGAAAGGAATCCGTGAAAGCGGAAAGGACAACAATACAGCAGGCAGCACCAGTTCCTTTCTGGTAACCGGAGATATGGATTACGTGGTAGTCTACGGTATTCTGGGAAATTCAGTAGCCTACACTGTCAATTACACAGACAGGGATGGCCGTGAGCTGGCTCCCAGCGAGACCTATTATGGAAACGTGGGGGACCGCCCTGTGCTGGCCTACCAGCACATAGAGGGGTACCAGCCCCAGGCATACAACCTGCAGGGCACATTAAAAGAAAATGCCTCAGAAAACGTATTTACATTTGTCTATACCTCCACCAGCACACAGGCTCCGGCGGAGCCATCCGCGCCACAGGCCACAGCCGCCCCTGGAGTGCTTCCGGTGGTGACAGCGGCCCCTGTCCCGGCGGGAACTACAGCACCCGCGGCACAGACCGGGGAAGAAACCGGGGATGGGAATGAGGAACAGGGGGAAGAAGCCGGAGAGAATGCCCCGGAAAACGCAGAGGAAGCCGCTGGGGGAAACGCTCCCCAGGAACTTCAGCAGATTGATGATGAGGAAGCGCCTCTTGCCAATATGAACGCGGGAAACCAGGGCACAGGAAATGTGGCGGCAGACTTTGCCACACGGGTGGCGAACCTGCCCATGGCAGTGCGCGTTGCCATTATCTCAGCCGTACTCCTGGCAGGAGGCAGTGCCGCATGGCTGCTGATCAGGCGCAGAAGAAAAAGGGCGGAACATGAATAAGGAACCGCTGCTGCAGGCAGAGCAGCATCCGAGGAAAAAGGGTGGGAAGGCAGTTCCCGCCCTTTGCAATATTGCGGGAACCCTGATTCTGCTGGCAGTGATCATTTCCAGCCTTGCCGTCACCGTTCCCCGCTTTATGGGATATGAGATATACAATGTGGTCAGCGCAAGCATGGAGCCGGAGATTCCTGTGGGCAGTGTGATATATGTGGAGGATGCCCGTCCCGAGGATATCAGTCCCGGGGAGGTGATTGCCTTTTCCAGCGGGGACTCAGTCATCGCCCACCGTGTGACAGCCAATCATACGGTAGAGGGAACCTTTACCACCAAGGGCGATGCCAATGCCCAGGGGGATATGAATGATGCCCCGTACGAGGCATTAAAGGGGCGGGTGGCCAGGCATTACCCGGTTCTTGGAGAATTGATGGTGCTTTATGCCAGCAGGACAGGCAAGGCGTATCTGATCTGCTTTGCCGCCTGCGGCGCCATGTTCAATATCCTGGCTTCCAGAATGCGGGAACGCAGACGGCAGCAAGAGACAGAAACATAAGGCTGTGTCCCGGTTTTGCGCGGCGGGCCGGCGGGAAGATGAAAAAGACAGGAAGTGTTTGAAAATGGGGACAAAAGAGGGGGACAATATCTTACATGTGCAGATGTTCGGGAACTTTGCCATGACCTGGAACGGGAAGCCGGTCACAGGAGGTTCCAAGTCCAGGGAAACCCAGTTCGTGTATTTGATGCAGCTGCTCCTGCACAGCCGGGAAAAGGGCATCAGCCGGGACCGCCTGGAGCACATTCTTTTTGAAGACAGGGACATAGCAGACATCCACCATGCCGCCCGCAGCGTGATTTACAATGCCAAAAAGAAACTGAAAGCAGCGGGACTGCCGGAGGTGAATTACATCCGCCAGAATCAGGGAGTATACTACTGGACAGAGGAGATTCCAGTGGAGGAGGACGCGGCCAGGATGGATAAACTCTGGCAGGGGGCGCAGGAGGCGGCAGACCCGCGGCAGGCCCTGGAGCTGTATATGGAAGCCTGCCGCTGCTACACAGGGGAATTCCTGGGCGCGCAGGCAGGCATCATCTGGGCTGCACAGGAGGCAAGGCGCTACCGCTCCATGTTCTGTGCCTGTGTGGAGCGGGCGGCACAGCTTCTGCGGGAAACCCAGGACTATCAGCAGATGGAGCGCCTGGGCATTTACGCTTCCAAAGTGAGCCCCCTGGCAGACTGGGAGACCATCACCATGGAGGCGCTGATGGCTATGGGGCGCTACGAGGACGCCCGGAAACTTTATGACAATACCGTGGATCTGTATTTCCAGGAACAGGGTCTGCGCCCTTCTGGACGGCTGATGGAACTTTTAGACAAGCTTGGCTCCCAGATGGGGCATCACTATGAAGTTCTGGACGAAATCCAGGGGAAACTCACAGAGGGAAGCGGCAGCCCCTCCGGCGGCTATCTGTGCCCCTATCCAGTGTTCCAGGGCATTTACCGGATGGTTGCACGGATGATGGAGCGGGGCGGCCAGTCCGTATATCTCATGCTGTGCACCGTGGTGGACAGCAAGGGCATCCCCATGCGGGAGGGCCCCCTGCTGGGAGAACTGTCCCAGAGGCTGGAAGAAGCCATCCGCCTGTCCGTGCGCAGGGGAGATGCCATTAACCGCTACGGAGCCGGGCAGTACCTGCTTCTGCTGGTGAACACTACCCGTGAAAACTGCCGCATCCTGCAGAAACGGATTAACTGCCGTTTTCTTACAGGACGCCAGCGCACAGGGGTACAGTATTATGTAAACAGTGTCATCTGCGAGGCAGACAGCGTAAATGCCACGGCAGAAAAAGGGAAGGGATGAACATGGAGAAAACCCAGTGGTACATAGGCGCGCCCAACGGCGCGGTTCTGTGCGTAGACCAGCGGGGGGCACAGCAGTTCTCCGGCAGGCTCTACCACGCTTACAGCCAGGAGCCCATAGCCATCACACACATGGAACAGATGTTGTTTGAGTTGGAGCACTTCTACGATTCCATCAATTTTCCCCATCCCGGCACCAACAGCAGGACATTTGGAGGAGAGATACCGCACAAAGGCCGTAAGACAGAGAGGGCAAAGGTTATGAACGACGAAGAATTACTGAGCAGGCATGGAGACCTGGGAACATTTATCATCCGCGTCCAGCACCGGCAGAACAGCAGCTGGCAGGGGCGCATCACCTGGATGGATGAGGACAAAACCGTGTATTTCCGCTCCATGTGGGAGATGTTAAAGCTGATTGACAGCGCCGTGGGAACCGGCGGGCAGGACGAAAGCCTGGATGAGCCGTCCTGGACGAAGCAAACAGAATAGTAATTAGAAAAAACCATCCGGAGACTTTGAAAAAAGTGTGCCGGATGGTTTTTTAATCTTCCTGCAAAAATATTATACGGGATTTTCAACCGCAGATTCGGAATTGGCTCTGGATTCCCACCCATTATCATTTGGAGAAATATTTATGTTGAAAATTCCCTTGATCTGCCAGGCTCTTACCCAAGCCACGGGCAGTTTTTTCACTGCTTTTCGATTACATATTCCTCAATTGCACAAGTGTGCCCCTTCTTTTTATCATAATTAACCCCAATTAAAAGTATCCTGCCTGTATAGCCCTGAATCCAGGAAGTATATTGCCGCTCTTTTATCTGGCTGACAGCACCCATCGCAGATTTATTCCATTTTAACTCTGCCAAAAGTGCTGGTTTGTCTACATTTCGCTGCGGAAGGTACACTACATCTGCAAAACCTTTCCCAGCAGGTAATTCCAAAATGGGATTCATATAATACGCTTTAGCGCTGTAAAATGCAATAAGCAGGGCACATGTGAGAGAATTTTCATTGTTATATTTTAACATGGAAGCTGTTTCACTATGAATGACAGCTATCCCTTCTGCCACCGCACGTTCATCCATTGCCCAGACGTTTCTGAGAAGTTCTTCAGAACGATTCAATGCCTCTATAAGCCCATTCCATCCGGAACCATCCACTGCATTCAGAAATTCCTGAGATATCTCCCGGTTGGGAATAAACGCCTCGCCTGACTTTTTATCAAAGGTCAAATACCCTAAATGGATAAGAAGGGTGAGCACGTCATCTTTTTTGTGAAAAGTTGTCATATCATTCTGGAATTGCCGGGTATTCACTTTGCATCGTCCGCCGCCCAGCATTTCAATTACTGCCTCTTTCAGCCCGTCAAAGTTCATGTCAATATAGATTTTCAGGGCCTCATAAGTTTCCGTACCGGTCCAGTAGCTTTGAAACTCCTTCCAAATCAATGCATCCGAAACGGATTTAGGGTTGTATATATGCAGGCTGCCCACACAATATCCATCGTACCATGCTTCCATTTCTGTATAATCTATATCATAATGCCGGCACTGCTCCTGCACTTCCTCTTTTGTAAATCCAAAGTATTCCCCCAGACTTTTCGGGTCGGCCATGGAATATTCATCAAAAATATTGAGGGCAGAATGTTCACCGTATTTTTTTATGGGGAGGATTCCCGTCATGTAAGCCAGCTCCACATATTCGGCCCCCTTAAAAAGCCCCCGCAGAAAGTCCAGATAGTTTTTCTGTACGTCTTTTTGATCTTTGGCCATCCGAAACACACAGTCCCATTCATCAATTATGAAGATAAATCCTGTTTTTGTCTGGTAAAATATCTGATCCAAAGTGTCTTTGAGCCTGTCATCTGTTGTTTTGACATATGCCGGAAATTCTTCCAACAGCTCTGCATTTACTCTTCGTTCAATCTCGGCAGTAAATCTCTCCAAATCCTGTTTGGTTTCCAAAAAACGCTGTATATCCAGCCGGATTACATGGTGGCTGTTTAAGTGAGATTCAAAGGAACATTCTCTTTCTATTTCCAGACCGGCAAATAACTTTCCTGAACTGCATCCTTTACTGTAGTATGCTGTCAGCATATCTGCAGCCATGGATTTTCCGAATCTCCGGGGACGGCTGACACATAGGTTTTTCTGCTTTGTATTTAAAACACGGCTGGTGTAGGCGATCAATCTGCTTTTGTCCACATAAATCATGGAATTCAACGCTTCTTGAAATGCGGTATTTCCCGGATTCACATAAATCCCCATGAACTCATCTCCTTACTTTATGAAAGACTTTACAATGTATTTTCAAACAATTCCCCCAGCTGCATGGTGACATGCGGGAATACCCGGAGGGAGATTACCGTTTCGTTATTATAAGCTTCGTCCTCTTTATCTTCTTCCAGCATCAGGGAATCCTCCACCCCTTTCAGACAGTAGAGCTCTTTCTTCTCTCCCCGGTCCCTCTTAGCCGCGGAGGGGCTTAATGTTTCTGTCTTTTTGTAATCGCTTTTATTGAATGGCATCCGGCCGTCTCTTTTTTCTCAATTATAGCAAATGCACATACCTTGTCAATAAAGAATCCGGCCGGTCTTTATCAAATAAAAGCCGCGCAGAGGAAACCCGGCAGGCCAGCCCCAGGAAAAAACCGCCTGGCGGGCATTCTTCAAAGCCTCCAGGCGGTTTTACATTTTATGCGTTATTCTTTTGTCCAGGACGGCTCATCGGTCTGCTCTTCCTGTCCTTGTGCTGTACCCACGGCGCTGTCGATTAATTTCAGCATCTCCCACATGGAGCGGAAATACACGGTTTTGTCCTCATCCATCCAGGTAATACGTCCCTGCCAGCTGCTGTTCTGCCGGTGCTGGACGCGGATGATAAATGTCCCCAGATCTCCATGTTTATTCAATAATTCTTCATCGCTCATGACCTTTGACCTCCCCTCCATATGGTTTGTTTGTGGTATCCCGCCCTGGAATGTCCGGCTGTTGGTGTCCGGATGGGGGAAATTGATAGAATCAAAAAATCGTTCCATTTCGAATAGAAGCTGTTCAATATTTACAATTGGCAGCGGTTCCCGGCAATAGGAATGATAGAGTCTGCCTCTCAGACTGCGTCCAGCCATATGGTCCACGCACAGCACGATACCGTTAGGCACTCCGATATACCATTGCGATTTTGACATACTTTTATCCTTCCCCTCTGCTCATAATGGATTCAGACTGCTGGGCAGTGCAGATTACGCTGCTCACATAATATCTCACTCCGGTGCGCTGGCGTCCCACCAGGAAACGGCAGTTGATGCGCCGCTGAAGCACGCTGCAGTTTTCCCGGGTGGTATTTACCAGCAGAACCAGGTACTGGCCCCGTCCATACCGGTTCACCGCGTCCCCTCTGCGCACGGACTGTACAATGGCGCTTCCCAGTCTCTGGGACAGCTCATCTAACACAGGGCCTTCTTTCATGGGATTTCCTTTACTGTCCACTACGGTACACAGCATCAGATAGATAGACTGGCCTCCACGCTCCATAATCCGGGCCAGCATCTGATAGATTCCCTGAAATACAGGGTATGGACAGAGATAACCACCCCCATGGCTCTCCCTTTCAGACAGCTTTGCCTGAATGTCATCCAGAACAGCATACTGATGGCCCATCTGGGCTCCCATCCGGTCCAGAAGCTCCATGAGCCGGGGGGATGGCTTAAGCCCCAGCTCCTGCAGATATAATTCTACGGTGTCGTCGTAGAGTTTCCGTGCGTCTCCGTAACGTCCCATGGAAACCAATGCCTCCATGGTTACTGTCTCCCAGTCTGCCAGAGGCTGACCTGGGCGGCATAGAGTCCCAGTTCTTCCATCTGGGGATAATTATGGGATTCCCTTAAAAGTCTGGCAGCCTCATCCACACAAGTGCAGAATAAGGCCCTGTATCTTCTGGCCTCCTGTGCTGCCCACACGGCAGTCTGCGCTCCCAGAAATTCTCCTGTGTAACAGTGGCAGGCTTCCAGATAGAGAGAAAGCGCCTGTTTTGGACTGGTTTCTTTCTGGGCTTCCCGAAAAAGACGGTCCATCTCCGCCGCATCTTCCTGGACGGGGATTTCCTGTGTCCAGCGGTAGATACCGCTTTTGTTTTCCACGTAATTCACTGGCGGCAGACCGGCGGCTTTCAGCTTCTTCTTGGCATTGTAAATGACGCTTCTGGCGGCATGGTGGATATCTGCAATGTCCCGATCCCCGAACAGTGCCTGTTCCAGATGGCTGCGGCTGATTCCCTCGGCACGGTGGTGTAAAAGCAGCTGCATCAAGTAGTTGAATTGGGTTTCACTGGACTTTGCACCGCCGCCCACCGGCTTTTTGTGCCATGTCATGGAAAAGCCTCCGAACATTTTTACATATAATGTATTATCTTCCTTCCTGCTTTCCATCGTCCCTTGTTCCCCCTGTCTTTTACCGATGCTGTTCTTGTCCCGTTCTTTCAGCCTGCGCGCCGTCGTGCCCGGATACGTCCTGCCAAAATGTTGAACATAGCCCCGCAGGCGGCAAAGCAGATCACATATGCTTTTCCTATTTTGCTGGTATACAGGGTCATCATTCCTCCCACCATGGGATAATGACGGTCCACCCGTCCAATCAGCTGGGAATACTCCACATCCTGCATATCTTTTTGGGCATTGGCATCCCCTTTCGTGGTGAAGGTTCCCTCCACCACATGATTCTCCACCACCCGGTGGGTGATCACTGAGTCACCGCTTTGGAATGCAATAATATCTTTCTCCTGAATATCCTCCGGCGCGGCTTCTTTCACGTAAATGACGCTGTGGACCGGAATTTCTGGCTCCATGCTGCCGCTGACTACCTCGTAAACACCATACCCCATAAACCGGGGCACGGTAACGGCCAGACTGGCCGCTATGACAGCCAGAAGCATACATGTCCCGGCAATGTTGCAGAGGGCGGGGATGAATCCCCCGCCCTTTTTCCTGGAAGGCTGCCCGGGCAGCAGCTTCCCTTTACTCAATTTCTACCTTCTTTTTCTTGCGGATCAGCAGGAACCATGCCGCTGCGCCCACAGCCAGAAGCACTGCGGAACAGATGCCTATCTTGGCGGCTAATGGGAAATCTGCCAGGCGCTTTGCAAAGTCTTTTGTGTCCACAGCTGTATTTCCCATCCCTAAGTCCGTGTTGGCCAAAGGTGCTTCTTCATCGTCAATACGCTCCAGCTCTTGAGGCCCGGCATTTTCTCCTTCACCTTCCGCCTCTGCGCCTTCATTTCCGCCTTCTTCTGCGGCTGCTTCATCTTCGGCGTCCCCGCCTTCTTCCCCGGTTTCCGCATCAGCACCGGCATCTCCCGGAGCTGCCGGCTGTGCGGTTCCCGTTGCTGCCGGAACCGCCGGACGTACTGGAGGAGCAATGGTTGCGGCAGGCCCTGTGGGCTGCGGCGTTCCTGGCGCTGCTGTGGACGTGTAGACAAAGTTGAACACATTGTCCGCCGCGTTTTCTTTCAGTGTTCCAGTAAGGTTATAGGCCTGGGGCTGATACCCCTCAATGTACAGATAGGCCAGAACCGGTTCATCCCCCACATTCCCATAATACGTTTCGCTGGGTGCCAGGGAATTTCCATTGGTGTCCACATAATTAACTGTGTAGGCCACTGCATTGCCTAAAAGCCCGTATACTACCACATAATCCATATCTCCGGTAACCGGGAAAGACGCGGTGCTGACAGCCGTATTGTTATCTTTTCCGCTCTCACGGAACCCTTTGATATAATATTTGCTGTTATCTTTCAATTCCACCTGCCTCTGGCTGAATGACACACGGTCTCCATACTGCAGGTTTTTCTTTACCACAACTTCTTTTCCATCTATAGTCCCCTGAGCTCCGGAGAAAAGCCGTACTTTATAGGTATATCCATTTGTTCCGCCAGATGCCAGAACCGGGGAGATCTGGAGGAAAATCAGGCAAAATGCCAGCAGAAAGCCGGATATTCTTTTCCAATATTTCATATCATTCTCCTCCTTCCCTGTTCTGCCTGTTCCTGCGGGTCATCCCATACAGGGACAAGAACAGGAGAACACCGCCGCTGATGAAGGCCGCCAGGATGTACTTATCCAGTCTGGTGTCGTCTCCTGTCTGAACCATTGCCGTAGGTGTACCCAGGTCGTGGATGGGTTCCGTAGACGGCCGTGCTGCCGGTGTACTGGATGAGGGCGGTCTGGTGGGCGTCCGCTGGGGATTGTCTGCTGCCAGCTCCACTGCAAATTTCATCTGCAGGTCTGCCAGCGTGTTCTGATAATCGTTGCCCTGGGTCTCCCCGTCCAGCTCTACTTTCAGGGTGATGGAGCCCCCTTCCCCTTTTGCCAGGGTGTCCAGATACAGATACTGCCCCTTATTTCCCAGGGCGTCAGCAGCCTGTTTCAAGCCTTCGCCTGCTCCGTTTTCCCCTTCTCCGCCTACTGTGTCACTGTCAAATAAAACCGTTTTTTCTCCGGATTTATCTGTATAGGACAGATGGTATGCATAGGCTCCGCCGCTGGTGCCGGCATTAGCGCTTCTGTCCTCCAGGGAATAGAGAATCTCATTGGTCATATACCAGTCCGTGGCAGAATCATTCTTGTTTTTCAGTTTCAGTTTGAGAACAGCCTTGTCACCGGGCTGCATGCCGTAGATGATTTCGTCCAGGTCTGAGGATTTAAAACTGCTCTCCATTTTTTTATTTTCTGTAAAGGTCACATTCCAGCCGTCGCTTCCGTGGGAAGTCTCCCCATAGACAGCTGCCGGCATGGAAACGGCCAGACCGGCTGCCAGGAGCAGGCTGAATATTTTCTTTTTCATAATTTCCTCCCCCTTAATCCAGGCTTAATGTGCCATTGTCTACAGTGACTCTTTTTCCCCAGGCACTCCACACCGCGTCCTCGGCGTTATGCTCCTGCACGGCGTCCACTTTTGCCTCGATGCAGAACTGTGCCCCGTCGTAATCGTAGCTGGTGGTGACGGTGGTATACCCGTCCTTGGTTTCGGTTGTCTGGGTCACTTTGGTGGCCACCATACCGTCGATGGAAAAACTGTCCGCAAAAATCGGTGTGGTATCGCCGGATTTCAGCAGTTTTGAATAATACAGAACCGTACGCTCTGTGGTGGAGGCCGATTCATCCACCAGCCATTTATTTCCTGTATTGGCCAGATGCAATTTGATCAGATTCGGGGACAGGTCAATCCGCTTGGCAGAGGATTCTGTCTCGTTCTGGTTTTCACCCTTGGGGGCATTGGTCCAGTATTTATAGATACTGACCCGTACATACTGGTTGATGGTTCCGGTATTTTTCACCCGCAGTTCTTCTTTATATTTTTTGCCTATCTGCAGCTGTTCTCCTTTGGGGAGCATCTGTGTCAGCAGAGCACCTGCGGATTCATTCCAGCTGCCATCGGACGAATTGGTATCATAATTTCTCCAGGAAACGCTTTTTCCATTCTCCTCCAGGGTCACACCTATGTCATACATCTGCACCCGGGTGGAGTAGTTCTCCGAATAGTAGGCCAGCGCCGCCCGTGCTCCCCCAATAGATGAGAACAAAAGCAGTGCCACGGCCAGAACAAAAGCTGCCACTGTGGCGGCTGGGGAGGTGAGGAATTGTTTGATTTTCTTCATAGGTTACACACTCCCTTCCACGGTTTTGGCGTCCACTTTCGCAGACCAGTCGGCATAAGGAGTTCCGTCTTCCCGGTACAGAACCGGCGTGGTCTCATAGATGACTACTACGTTGAAGCTGGCCGGGTCTTTTACGTCCTCAGGGACGTTCTCGATTTTGATGTCCAGCACGTCTGTTGCCTCTCCCCCTTTTACGACATCACTATAGTAATAATAGCCGTCGCTGTCAGGACTCCATTTCCCGGAGGCATCGCTGTAGACCAGCTGATATGCTGCCCCGCAGAAGGCCCGTACCCGGATGTATACCGGCTCAGAGTCTGGTTCACTTTTGATGGACACGTGTTTGGTCCAGGCGGAAAAGTCTTCTTCCACCGTGGTCCGGTCCCCCAATTCTATGGGATAGCTGCCCCTGGCTTGTGCGTAGGTGGTAAAATAGGCCCAGGCGCTTCCCGAAGCCGCCGAGAGAGTCAGGATGACAGCCAGGGCGGCCAGTATGGTTGTTTTCTTTTTCATGTTGATTGGCCTCCTTATTCGTCATCGGAAATCTGTGTCCAGCCCCAGTTATTATCTTCTCCGTAGTCGAACTGGTTAGTCACCGCGCCGCCGCCTTTGTTGGTGTTGTTGTAGTCGTTGATAAAGGCAACGGAAACAACATCATTGGCCGGGATAACTGCGGTCTGGGTGTCGGCTGTCACCAGGTTGTATACGGCTCCGGAATAGATTTCTGTAACGGTTACGTGTGCGCCCACCGGAAGCTTTTTGATTAATTCTGTCTCCTGGCCCGGTGCGGTGAAGGATAAAGATACCACGTCGCTGTATACCTTCTGCGCGCTTTCCCCTTCTCCCAGTGTGGCTTCCACCTGGAATACGAAGGTGGCCGGGTCTTTGGTCTCGTAGGTCTGCAGTGTTTTGACGATTTCCAGTGAGCCGTAGCGCTCGCTGCGCTCAGGCTTTAAGGTGACTGTCAAATCATAAAGCCATTCCCCGCCTCCTGCAGTGTTGATACTGCCGTTCTCGTCTGCCTCTTTCCCGGGCAGGGATATAAGGGCCGGGGTAAATGTGTAGGTATATGCATGGGACTGGGCGATGGTTGCAGTCCTCCCATCCTCCAGGGTGGTGATGTAATCCTGGATGCCGTTTCCTCTGGCTGCAGCCAGGTACAGACCGCTTCCAGGCACCTGCATCTGTGAGCCTGCTTTTTCCCCGCTGTTTACCGGACGGCCGCTGCCAAAAGCGTTTTTCGCCGCCTGCTGTGCCAGGGCTTCCCACTGGGCATTGTCCGGATTCTCTGCCAGTTTCAGGTCTGTGTAGCCTTCCAAAAAGCTGTAAGTGTATGTGTCATGACCGTCTACCGGGACGGCATCCGCGATTTTATACAAGTCGATGACCACATCCGCGCCTGCCAGATCATCCGCAAAGTCCCCTCCGCCTGGCTGTACAGTCAGGGTGCAGGTTTTATTGAAGTCTACCGCCTGTGCTGTTCCGTTAAGGCCGGGCGCTGCCGCCACAGTTCCCACCGCCAGTGCGAACGCCAGCAGCGGACCTTTCCATTTGATTTTCATAGGCGTCTCCCTCCTCCTTTCCTATCCGGGTATTACCCGTCTGAACCCCCAAAAGGGGAATCATCCCTTTTTCATTTTTTCCAGTATCTCTTTTTCCGTCATTGGCGGCCCTTTTCTGCGGTAATAAATCAGCATAATCACCAGCAGGATAAACAATAACGGGACGCAGACGGCAGGTACTACAATGTATGTGGGTATCCGTACAGCCTCCGCGGTTACTGCGGCATCACCGTTGATATTTTTGATCCTCCGTCCCCTCAGCAGGATACGGTGGGTGTTGATGCCGTAGGGCGTACAGGTAACTAATGTAACATAGTCTTTTCCATCTACGATAGCCAGTTCATCCGTTTCTTCCGGAAGAACGATGCGGATCTGGTCAGCCTGGTAGGTGATGGTCCGATCCAGCACGGTGACCGTGAAAATGTCCCCCTCTTTCAGCTTATCTAAGTCAGAGAACAGCTTGGCACTGGGCAGACCCCTGTGGCCGGACAGTACCGCATGGGTCCGCTTTCCCCCGATTGGAAGGGAAGACCCTGGCACATGCCCCACTGCAATCTGAAGCACTGCTTCATCTACACTGTGGTAGATGGGAAGGTCCACGCCGATGGACGGAATCTGTATGTAACCCATGATTCCGGTGCCGGTGATATCCAGGAGGCTTTCATACTCTGAATATTCCTGGTCTGTCAGGTTGAAATTGGCGCCGTTTGGGCGGGATTCATTGTAGGCCCTGGCCGCTTTCAGCATTTCTTTCTTTTCCTGTCCGGATAAATCCTCCACGGCCTCCACATATCCCGCGATGGCCTGGGTGGCGTGCATGGAATTCCACCAGTCACTGACTGTGGGGTAGAGAAGGACTGCGATGCCTGCCAGCAGAATCAGTGTGAGAAGAATAGTGGAAAAGGAAATCTTTTTCTTTTTTTTCTTCTTTTTTCCCGCAGGTTTATGCCCTTCTGTTTGTGTGATTTCTTCTGTGTGTTTTCCCTTTTTCATAAGCCTCCCCACAGACTAATCCCTGACGGGCTTCTGAAAAGCCTGCTTTCGTCTCCCGGAGTGTACAAAAGGGCGGGCGGTTCTTTTCGCCCGTTTCCCGGTCTGTACCCAGCCGGACGGCGGCTGGCTGAAGTCAGTTTCAAATATCAGGATGCAGCCTCTGCCTGCATCTGCAGTTTATAAGGAGCTGTAGAAAAATAAATGATACAGATTGCGCAGGATATTTCTTCGAGTGTGCAGGTCAAAAAACGCAGGCGATGCGGGCATCATAGAGGCTTTTTGACCTGTACAATCGGAGAAATAGACAAGTCAAGATGTGTCAGTTATTTTCCTACAGAATCCGAAACGGGAAAAATCCCGTCTGCTGGCGTCTGCCGGGCGGATGCCCGTTGCTCGCCGCACACCACGGGAAGGTGCCAGCCGGTGCGGCATGGCCCGCAGGCGGGGCGTGCCCGCCTGTGGGATGTTGCTCTTTATTGCTTTTGTGTTTCTTTGATGGTTCTTATGTATGTGTGGTCTTTCCTGTTAGTAGGGTCTGACTACGCTTCGCTGCTCATGCGTTTTTTGGTGATCAGCAGGATTGCCGCGCCGACTACCAGGATTCCGCCGATGATGTAGAAGATTGTGGTACCGATTCCACCGGTGCTTGGCAAAGTAGAACCAGATTTGTTAATTACGTTTGCTGCAAAGATTCCTTCATTATTTGTAGCATCTTTCCAATCAATACTCCAAGTGCATTTCTCAGTTCCATCAGTTACTTTATCTGGAGCTACAAATGAAATAGTAAATTCAATTGGTTCAATGGTATTAAATCCTTCTGGTGTAACAGTCTCAGTCAGGGTATATGTGCCTGCGCCAAGACGTTCAAAAGCAATTTTACCATCTGCCCCTGTTGTCATTTCCATTGATACATTTACTGGTACGAGTGTTGTTTCGTCTTTGGTTTTCTTTTCATATTTTGTGTTGACATCAAGATAGTCTTCAGCGGTGCCTTTAACAAGTTTATAAAGTGTTGCGCCGTCGTAATCACTCACATTTTCTGGTACAACATAGTCACCGTTTTCGTCTTTAATGTAACCTTTTGTAGTTGTTGCTGTGCCGACTCCAATTTCCACATAGTCTGTACCAGTAGGTGCTGTTTCGGTATACGTACCGTCTTTCAGCAGATAATAAGTGCCCTTATCGGATGCTTCATAATACTCAACCGCTTTCAAGATAACCTGATAAGATGTACCTGTTAAGGTAAATTCAGCTCCTGCTAATAAATTTTTTTCCAAATCTTCTAAATCTACTTCATTGGCATATTTTGTAATATCCAATTTGGTAAGATATGTCAGAGTTTTCTCGTCTGGAGTTTTACCAAAAACATTAGTTTCTTCTTCATTCGGCAAACCAGGTCTGCCATTCTCACTTTTTCCAGTGTATGTTTCATCTGGTTTGTTAGAATATGTCAGATTCCAGGTGTTGGGGTTTCCTGTGTTTCCTGTAAGAGCTTGATTATTTACAGTTGCGGAATAAGTAACAACAATTTTGCTGCCTATCTGGTAGTTCATAATATTTGCAAATGCAAGTCGAAAGGTATTGCCGCCGACATTTTCTGTATACACATAATAGTCAGTACCTTGGGTTAATGTCGTCTGTGTATCACCTTCACCAACTTTGACTTCTACACTTTCTGCACCGTCAAATGTCAAGCCGTTGCTTAAAGTATCATTCATAATGAAATAATAATAATCGTAATCAGTATAATTTGGTACTTTACTTGTAATCTCATAAGAAACATGAGAACCTATAGTTGCGTAGTTTGCATCTCCTGCCTGATGAGTAGTGCCTGTAGCGTCAACTACATATACCTTTTTATCACCACTTGGAACTTCAGATTTTACAACGACGTTTGCATTCCCAACAACTTGTAATAAGAAGCGGGTATACGCAGTATCATTCGCTGTCAAACTTTCATCTTTATCTTTTACCAGATAGTAACCGGCACCAATAACATTAATAGTAGCTGTTTCATCGGTTGTTGTCGTTGTTGTCGTACCAGCCGCCTTTTTTCCTAAATACGTTTCTACAACGTCTGCAAAGTCATCAAGCATACCTGAATTGTTGCTATCAGTATTTGAAAATTTTGCAACAACTTCTGCTACATCACTTGCCGTACTACACTTTTCAAAAAGATTTGTTCCATCTTTTTTTAACTTGTCGTTGCTTTTCAATGCTTGTAATAATGCACTAACATCCGTTACATTGTTTCCCCATTCAATATTGGAAAGAACTTTTTTTCCATCACTTTCTATCTTTAAATCGCCTTTAAAAAGTTGATAAGCCTCATAAGTATGAATGCCTTTGTCATTTTTATTTAAGTCAACTGTGATGGTATACGAGTTGTTATCTGCTGCAAAAGCAGGAATCGTCATGGCCATTACCATAACCGCCGCCAATATTATACTGGCAATTTTTTTGATTTGTTTCATAATAGCTCTCCTTTCAAAGTTTGATTTGTTTTTAAAAGATTCTTGTTCTGCCCTTTACTGTGTAGTTTCCTCACCCTGGGGCAATGATTTGTTTGTGGTGTTACGATGTAAAACATTGTTTTTACATCACCTGTTTACTCCCTCCCTTCTATACCTTAATTGTTTATATTTGAGTAATGCCGCTGTTCCTGCCAGCAACAGAACTGCCATATAGATAATTGTGGTTCCGGGGCCTCCGGTTTCGGGAAGTTCGTAAACATAAAATTTGTTGTTATATTCCACTTCAGTTGTATCACTTTTGGGTATATCACCTGTTGCGGTTTTTCCATCCTCTAAATTAGTTTTATTATTCCCGCCGCCAGTGATATCTGTAAAATATTCTACTTTACTGGTTTCACTGGTATTATCAGTAATCGTTATGGCACCATTTATTTCGGTAACTTCATACTTTGTTCCCTGGGGCAGATACTGTACTATGATATACTCACCATTTTTTAACGTAAACTCACCGCCATCCCAGATAATCAGGTCAGAACCTATTTCCGTTCCGTTTTTATCAAATTTTACATAAGAATAATCATCTGGCAGGTTTTTACCATCTTTAGTAAAATGAACTCTGAATGTAAACTCGTCGTTATTATCAACTGCCGTTCCAGTTCCATTGTTCATTTGAGTTACCGTTTTTTCAATTTTCAGGTGACCGTAATCTTCATCTGTAGTCTCAGGCGTTAAAGAACTTACGGAAGGCAGGGTAAACTGCATCCAACAGGTAGAGCCTGAGGCGCCGCGTTCGGTGTAGAAAAAGCTCAGTGTATGTTTCCCTTCTGAACCTTTTGCCAGGTAATCCCACAAATTTACATATTCGCCTACTGATGAATGGACACCGCCAATATCACAGACCAGTGTATTATCCAGGAATACCCACATGTCATCATCACCGAAGAAATAATATTCCAGGGGTCCCACGTAATCCTTTGACAATTCGAACTCAACTTCGTATTTCATGCCAAAATAGCTGTTATGGTCTTTTCCGTCATCGGCATATGGAAAAGTTTTTTTACTATTTGATGTACTACCGGGCTCTCCAGTAGTTGAACTACCGGCATAAGCACGATTTCCTCTATCTGCATAACTGCCAAATTTTAAATCATGGCCGTTAGTTCCATAAGAAGCGGCTGAATCCATTGGCCAAAAATCGTTGGTCCAAATATGTGTATGTGTTGTGGTTGAATTTGGACTGGGATGCCCAAAACTTTCCAGTCCAGTTGTTCCTGTTCCATTTACTGCTGTCAAAGTATAAGTATCGCCTAAACGGTTAAATTTTAGTGAATATTGATCCTTATCATAGGAAGTTTTCCCTGTTGCGCTCCCTTCATTAAACAATTTTGGTGCATTCACATTAGCGGCATACTGAATTTTCCCATTTGCCAAACCAGTAACTAAACCAAACGTACATCCTTTATAGGATCCAGCTACTGTTGGATGGGGGGATTGCGTACCATTGTACTTATTCAGAAGATTGCCGTCCCATAGGTTTTCTCCCATTGATGTACCCGTATTTACATTACCAAAAGACAGTTTCGTTCCAGAACCTGAATAATTGCCTGAACTGTTAATGCCTGCTTCTTTCGTATAGGCATAATAAAGTGTGCCATCTTGCTGGCTTCCGGTTTGGGTTATGCCAGTGTTTTTATTGCTAATTGCGTTGGTTACATTTGTATACATGTGCCCGCTGCTGATATCATAATCATAAAATGCCGCCTTAAAATCAGGTTTTGCATCTGTTGTATCATATACCAGGCGGAGAGTTGCGCCCTCTGAAATCAGGATATATTTATTGTTCCCCTCAGCGCTTACCGTCCGGTTAGTAAAATGCAAGTCTTTACTGTAAGGATAGATCTTCCAGTCGCCTCTATTGATACTGGTTGCGTTTTTTCCTGTTTCTAGAACCCACACCTCTTTTAGCGTATAATTTGGATTTTTAATCAGCGCATTGACATAATTGAAGCTTGGCGCTTTATGGTATTCAAATGGTCTGGATTTATAAACCTCTGTCGGCGTTATAGTAGTCTGAATCTTCCCATTCCCATCAACATAAATATTCTTGATTGCATTACCATTTGGCGAATTACCCGTGCCCTTCTTATTCTGCGGCAGCTTTCTCCCGCTGGTATCAATGACAGGAAGCGCATTTGTACCGGTTTTGTTCAGGATCTTTAGGTTAGCATAATATTGTACCGTAAACTTAGGGTTTGGCTGGCCGCTTGCCCTGGCGGCGAAAAACTGGGCTTCTTCTGAAGGCATCGTATAAGTTTTAACTTCACCTATTGTGCTTTCATCAATGTCCATTTCATCAATTTTTTCCACCTGCGCTCCGCTGGATACTTTCATAAGGGTAAATACTACAGAGGTATTACTGTCTCCGTCTGCCTGCCCCTGAACCCCTTCATTTTCTGCTTCTTTTATCTGAATCTGTTCCGCCTGCTCCAGCAATGCTTTTGAAGGGCTGACTTCTGCGGTAATTTCACAGTCAGATACATCCAGCTCCCTGCCTCCATATGTCACTGAATAAGAGAGCACATCCAACAGAAGCTCGATGCCTCCCTTGTCATTTTTCTCTGAATATTCGTTTACTGCCGCATATTCCTCAGCGTCCTTATTAAGAAGCTCTACCTTGAATTCTGCTTTCTGTTCCCCGGCATTTTCCGGGGACTGGTTGGAAGATGGGCGTTCATTTTCCGTCAGTGTTTCCTCTGTGCCGCCTTTATCGGCTGTCTCATCTTTGGAGTCTGATTCATCAGATCCTGACTCATCTGTTGATGCTTCTTCACCATCTTCTGGCTCTCCGGCCCCGATTTCCTCGTCAAATCCAGAATCTTCCCCAGGACTTCCTGTTGACTCATCTTCAAATCCGCTGTCCCCGTTGTTTTCTTCTGGAGACGCAGAGGGAGCTTCTGCAACGTTATTGGAAGAACTACTTTCCGCTTCTGTTTTGTCCGTACTTACTACTGAATCTACGGGCACTTCCACTTTCCCTTTAATATGAAACGTAATGTCATAATTTTCGTTCTCATACCGAAAGGATTCCGAGAGATTAATCCGCCCGGATACCGATGAATATTCCTCCACCTCATCCGCCTGCTCTGCCGTTTCCAGCGTCTCATAATCACTTACAATACCAAACTCTGAAAATCCTCGTGTCTTGAAAGTAGTGCTGCCGTCTTTCGCATGACTGCCGCCCAGAATCTCGCTGCCGCCATCCGCAAAGTGGACAATGGTCATTGGGATTCCATCCGCCATGCCGTTTTCATCCAGGAACTGAACAGTGATCATCACGTCGCTTTCCGGCTCGATTTCCTGGTCGTCTACATAAAAACCAATTTTAAACAGGGCGTCCATCTTTACATTTTCATCCTGTAAGGTCTCTTTCAGTTCGGCTTCCCGCTGTGCGTAGTGTTCTTCATTGCTTTCCGCTGTGATCATCTCCGCATACAGCTCGGCATCTTCTGGGATATTGGCCTCTTTATCATAGGCGGCCGTTATAATATATTTCTCATCTTCAAAAGTCTTAGTAATAGAAGGTTCTTCCGTCGTCTCAAATCCACAGATCAATCCGCCAGCCGCATCATAACATTCATCCGTATGTTCATGGGCTTCTTTGGCATCATCTGCAGAAACGCTGTCACCAGATACGGAATCTTCAGAAACTGCATCCCCAGATACACTTTCCTCACCAGCGCCAGACAGAGCAATAATCTCCTCCTCCGTCAACTCCACAGTCTCAAAGCAGTCTTCCCCATGCACATGTTCCTCCAGCTGCAGCAGCCCGCAGACCAAAGCTCCGTTCTCATCACAGCAGCTGTCATCATGGGTATGAAGCTCCAGCTTCCCGCAGGAGAGGACTTTCTGCATCTCATAACATCCATCCCCGTGTACATGGCCCCCATCGCTTTCTTCCAGCTGGCAGGTCAGTACATCCTCCCAGGCATAGCAGTTATCATCATGGGTATGCTCCTCTAACTGGCAGGCCAGCTCCCCACTTTCGTCATAACATGCTTCCCCATGTCCATGCTCTTCCAAGTTACAGGAAAGATCCCGCATCTCCCGGGTATAACAGTCCTGGGTATGCTCATGTCCGCCCAGTGTACAGGTGAGCACATCCTTCCACTCATAACAGTTATCATCATGCTGGTGTTCTTCCAGAGGGCAGATGATTTCTCCGTTCTCCCCGTAACAGGAATCTTCATGCATGTGTTCTTCTGTCTGGCATAAAAGCGCTCCCCGTTCAGGGATATAGCAGCCTTCTGTATGTTCATGAGCCTGGGCTCCTTCCTCTTCACAGATGAGGACCTCCTGCTCTGTATAACATTCCTCTGTATGTACATGGGCTTCTGCTTCCGGCAGATGGCACACCAGCTCCCCATTGGGGCCGTAACAGTCATCATTATGCAGATGCACCGCGTAATCCGCGTACCCGCAGACAACAGCCTCCCCGTCAAAGCACTCATCCGTATGTACGTGCGCCGCGTACCGGCACACCAGTTTCTTCTGCTTATGCGACATGGCCTGGCCGTACATTTTCAGCGCGGCGGCCGTGCCCAGTGCCACAACTACAGCCAGGCACAGGAAAACTGCCAGCCGGCGTTTATACTTCTTCTGGTCGTTCAAGACCTTCGCGGCCTGTGTGATAAATTTCATTCTGCTGCCCCCTTCC
>CAJURF010000005.1 GCA_910588825.1 uncultured Lachnospiraceae bacterium | reverse complement strand
AGACACCGTTCCGCAAGGCGCGTTCCAGGGATGCACCAGCCTGTCCCATGTTCATCTGGAAGAAGGGGTGACCAGAATAGATGCCAATGCCTTTGACGGATGTACGAATCTGAAGACACTCGTGCTGCCGGATACGATTGAAACCGTTAATGTAACGGCATTCGAATCATGTAAAGATTTTGACATTGTCTGCAGCAGTTCTATGAAAGAATTTGGCGCAGTGACAGCCATACAGGAGGCAACCGGCGCCAGAGTTGTAACTGTTGACCTGGAATTGGATTATGAATTTGATGAAAAACAGTTTACCTACGGGGATGCGGCGCAGACATTTACCGCAAAGGTACGGGTAAACGAAGAGGAGGCACCTGGGCGTGAGATAATCTGGACCTATCCTATTACCACTGCGTACGATTTCCAGGTAAGCACAGATAAAAACAGTCTCACTGTGACACCAAAGCAGGCAACTTCCGCCGCAGACCGGATCATCATCAAAGCATCTGACGCAGAGTCTGGGAAAGCCAGGTCAATCCTGCTGAGCACAATCCCAATGGAGCTGACGGGGGTCGATGCAGACCAGAAACCGCTTTATTCCATAAAAGAGATTGGTGCCCAGAAATATACCGGGTCAGAAATCAAGCCGGAAATAACGGTAATCGATAATGTTACGAAAGCAGAACTTCCAAAAGATGCCTTCGATGTTTCTTATACCAATAATATCCAGCCAGGGACAGCTTCAGTGGCTGTCAGCGGAAAGGGGAATTATACAGGCACGCTTTCAGCACAGTTTATCATTGAGAAAGAAAAAGCAGCGCAGACAATTACGGCGTCCGATATCACAAAGGTATATGGAAATGCCTCTTTCAGCATAAGTGCTTCCACAGATGGAGACGGCATATTAAGCTATGAGAGCAGTGATTCCAAAATCGTTTCTGTGGATTCCGCGACAGGAAAAGCAGTAATTAAGAAAGCCGGAACGGTTGATCTTGCGATAAAAGCATCCGAGACAGACACATATCAGGAAGCTGTGAAAACCATTAAGATAACAGTAAAGAAAGCTGCGCTGAAAATTTCCAAAAAATCTTACAAGAAAGTATATGGAAGCAAACCATTTAAGCTGGGAGTATCAGCCAAAGATACGGTTACCTATACAACAACCAATAAGAAGATTGCGCTTGTTAAAAATGGAAAAGTAACCATAAAAGCATGCGGCACGGCAAAGATTAAAGTATCCGTGAAAAGCGGAAACTACACCAACACCCCGCAGACGATCACCATCAATGTGGTGCCGAAAAAAGCAGCTGTCAAAAAAACAGCCAGCAAAAAAGCAGGCCAGATGACAGTTACCTGGAAAAAGCAGAAGGAAGCCGCAGGATATACGATTGAGTATTCCACCAATAAGAAATTCAAAAAAGGTGTGAAGAAAGTCAATATCGGTAAGAATAAAACCACCAGCACTACCATCAAAAAGAAGCTGTCAAAAGGTAAGAAATATTATGTACGCGTGAAAGCTTACACCAAAATTAATAAAAAGAAAGTATATGGTAGTGTGAGCAAAGTACGGCAGGTGAAGATTAAACGGTAGATGGGGTAAAGGAATTTTGGAAAATTAGATATCGACACACAGCTATGTAATAAAAAGAACGATTCTGGCACATCCAATCCAGAATCGTTCTTTTTAAGTTTCCCATCAGTTGATTTTCAAGAATAAAGTATCGGCATGGTCGATTGAATGAAAGACGTTTCTCCTGCTATAATAATCTGGAGGTTCCACTAATGAGGATGGCCTTTGAGGAGCCATAATACAAGAAAAACATATTTTCAAAATTCCAGGAGAACGTAATCTATGAATAAACTGAATTTATCGGATAACATTATCCGGCTTCGGCGTGAGAGGAAGCTCACCCAGGAGGAACTGGCAGATTTTATGGGAGTGACCAAGGCCAGTGTTTCTAAATGGGAAAAAGGGATGAATACCCCAGACCTTTTGCTTCTGCCCCAGTTAGCCGCCTTTTTCGGCGTGACGGTAGATGAACTGATTGGATATGAAGCCCAGTTGTCTGCCGAACAGATCCGCCGTCTATATGGAGAATTGACCAAAGACTTCTCCTGCCTTCCGTTGAAGGATGTTCTGGAGAAGACCAGAAGGCTTGCCCACCAATATTATGCCTGCTATCCTTTTCTGCTCCAGCTCAGTGCCCTGTACTGGAACCACTATATGCTGGCAGATACAAGGGAAGAACAGGAGCGGATATTACAGGAGGCGGTGGAATGGTGCTGCCGGATTCTGGAGAACTGCAGCGATGTGGGTGTGTGCAGCGACGCTCTGGTGCTGAAGGCGGGATTGCATCTTCAGCTTGGAAAAGCGGCAGAAGCCATTGAGGCGCTGGAGCCATCGGCAGAGCCCAGCCGTCTGGCAGGGCAGAATGTAAGTCTGTTGATTCAGGCCTATGAGAAAGCGGGAGAACCCCAAAAAGCCAAAATCTGCGCGCAGATGAAGCAGTATTTGGACCTGCTGAATATGACAGGCGATGGGATACTGATGCTTTCTCTGAATGAAACTGACATACAGCAGTGTGAGGAAATCATCCGGCGGCTGAAAGGAGTTATGGAGCTGTACCGCCTGGAGGCCCTTCATCCCAATCTGTCAGCTCAGTTTTATTACCAGTCAGCAGTGGTTTACGGGAAAAATGGGAGAACCCATAAAGCCATGGAGGCGCTGGTCAGTTTTGAGAAATGTGTAGATAAGCTTTTGACAGCAGAATCCATTGAACTTCACGGAGACAGCTATTTCAATCTGCTGGATGTGTGGATCGACCGGCTGCCCCTGGGCAGCATGGCTCCCAGAGACAAAAGCCTGATTGTACAGAGCCTGAAGGAGGCCATGGCTCATCCGGCTTTTGACATTTTGAGGGAAAAGGATGAATTTCAAAAGTTTCTCCACAGATTGATAGAGGAAGGGGGCCGCAAATGTTAAAGATTGAACACTTGACCAAACATTACAAGGGGAGCAGCAAGGGAGTCACAGACTTGAGTCTTCATATTGCTCCTGGAGATATCTATGCTTTTATCGGCCATAACGGCGCGGGGAAGACCACAACTTTGAAGTGTACAGCCGGCATTCAGGATTTCGATTCCGGAACCATCCGGATAGGCGGAATTGATATCCAAAAGGACCCTCTTGGATGTAAGCGCCAGCTGGCGTACATTCCGGATAACCCGGATTTGTATGAATATCTTACCGGGATTCAATACCTGAACTTTATTGCCGATATATTTGCCATTGGGGCAGGTGAGAGGGAGGAGAGAATCAGAAAATACGGGGAAGCATTTGAAATTACAGCCTCATTGGGGGATTTAATCTCCTCTTATTCCCACGGAATGAAGCAAAAACTGGCACTGCTTTCCGCCCTGGTACATCAGCCCAGGCTCCTGATTCTAGATGAGCCTTTTGTGGGGCTTGACCCAAAGGCCGCAGTCATTCTGAAAGAAATTATGCGGGGCATCTGCCAGGATGGAGGCGCGATTTTCTTTTCCACTCATGTGCTGGATGTGGCGGAGAAGCTGTGTAACAAAGTGGCAATTATTAAGGAAGGGACACTGACAGCTTCCGGCAGTATGGAGGACATTGTGAAGCAGGGTCAGTCTCTGGAATCCATTTTTATGGAGGTGGCGGGATATGCTGGCGCAGATTAAGATAATGATAAAGCTGGAGCTCTGTAATCTGTATGGGCTGAACGCACTGAGGTTCTCAAAGGATAAAAAGGCAAAAAGGAAATCTCTGGGGCTGCTGGTACTCTGGATGGTGCTGATAGTTATGGGGATGTTTTATGTGGGTGGTTTGGCTTATGGACTGATTTATCTGGGGATGCAGGAGGTGGTTCCCGCTTATCTGATTACCATTTCCAGTCTGCTGATTTTCGTTTTTGGCGTGTTGAAAGCGGGGAGTGCTATATTTCGAAAGGAAGGGTATGATATTTTGTGCGCTCTGCCCATCGGACAGGGGGTGGCGGCGGCCAGCCGTCTGTTCAGAATGTATGTGGAAGATTTGTTGATGACCCTGGCGGTATTTCTTCCCGGTATTTTTGTATACGCATGGAACATCCGTCCGGATGCGGGGGTTTATTTCACAAGTCTGATGGGGGTCTGGGGCATTCCCTTTATCCCCATAGCTGCCTCTGTTTTCCTCGGTACGCTGATTTCCGGTATTTCCTCCCGTATGCGTCATAAAAGCCTGGCCGCGGCAGTACTGTCCATTGTGGCTGCTCTGGGGATTTTGTACGGCTGGTCCGGGGTGCTTGCTCTGGATGGCAGTATTACCCCGGAAATGCTGAAAAACTTATCTGGGGCTGTTTCGGCACTGCTGGAGAAACTATATCCGCCGGCAGTATGGCTTGGAAGGGCTGTTGTCCAGGGAGATGTTCTAAGAGGAGCATGGTATACCGTTTTGTTTCTAGGCGTATTTATGGCCGCAGGGGCAGGTACCATCCTGTCATTCCACAAGATCTGCCAGAGTCTTCACAGCAGCTTTGCCATGCACCATTACCAGCTGGGCAGGCTGAAAGCAAGTTCTGTGGCTGTATCTTTATGCAGGCGGGAATTCAAACGGTATTTTTCCTCCAGCATCTATGTGGCAAACACTCTGATCGGGCCGGTTATGGGCTGTGTTCTGTCAGCAGCGCTGCTTGCTGCAGGTACAGAACCGATAGAGAGGCTTCTGCCAGTATCCATTGATATGGGCGGTCTTGTGCCGTTTGTAACAGCTGGTGTATTTTGTATGATGCCAGCCACAGCATGTTCCATTTCACTGGAAGGCAGAAACTGGTGGATTATGAAAAGCCTGCCCCTGACTGTGAAAAACATTCTGGACGGGAAAATCCTGATGAATCTGCTTCTCATCCTGCCCTTTTATCTGTTATCAGAACTGCTTCTTATTGCAGCGTTAAAACCAGGAGCAGGGGAACTTCTTTGGCTGATTTTAATCCCGGCCGTCATGATCCTATTCTCCTGCATATACGGTATCACAGTTAATCTTCATTTCCCTGTACTAGAATGGGAAAGCGAAGTGAGGGTGGTGAAACAGAGTGCATCCGCTGTACTGGGCGGGATGGGTGGATTTCTCCTTGCCTTTTTGTGTGCCGCACCAATAGGGGTGGCTCCGAAGACTTACGATGGTTTACTGAAAGGAGGATTCTGTCTGATGATCCTTCTGGCAGCAGGATATTTGTACCGCAGAAACAGCTGTTTTGATCTCTGCGGGAAAATTTGAGATATGCCAATGATAGATAAGAGCTGAAAAAATAAAATTTTTCTGTCACACAGACAGGAAAGCGGTGTCTAATTATATATACGGAGGAAACTTTGTTTTGAAGTGCTGCAGGGTTTTAGAAACTAACTGGAGAGACCTCCAGATAGATTTCCGTATAAAAATATAATCTGCACTTTAGAAAAGAGGAATTATGAATCAGTTCACAAACGAAGAAGTACTGGATATGATCCCAAAAGCCACAGCCGGGGATAAAAAGGCTCTGGAAACTGTACTTGCCAGCGTACAGGATATGGTATTCAACCTTTCCCTGCGTATGTTGGGAACCTTTCCGGATGCGGAAGATGCGTCACAGGACATCCTGCTGAAAATCATGACCCATCTGTCTTCATTTAAGGGCGAAAGCTCTTTTTCCACCTGGGTGTTCAGCATTGCAGCCAACCATCTGAAAAATTATCAAAAACATATGTTTGCCAAATTCCCCTTAAGCTTTGAGTTCTATGGTGATGATATTAAACACGCGGATATCCACGATGTACCGGATCTGACCCAGAATGTGGAACAATCCATTCTGGCAGAGGAATTAAAGCTTTCCTGCACCAATGTGATGCTCCAGTGTCTGGACGGGGAAAGCCGCTGCATTTTCATCCTGGGCACCATGTTCAAGCCAGACAGCCGGATTGCCGGAGAGATTCTGGGAATCACACCGGAGGCTTACCGCCAGCGTCTGTCAAGAGTCCGCAAAAAGGTGGGGGATTTCTTAAAAGAATACTGCGGGGAATACGGAAACGGGACCTGCCATTGTAAGGACAGGGTGAATTATGCCATTCAAAACCACAGGATTCATCCAGACCATCTGGACTTTACAAAAGCAGTGCCCAGGGAAACCATGGAGTTTAAGGAGGCTATGGAGGAAATCGATGGAATCTCCCATGAATTCTCTTTCTGCAAAACTTATCAGTCACCGGAAAGGCTGAAAAAGTTTATTGAAGATTTCTTGAACAGTCCTTCTTTTTCTATGGTGGAAAATACCCAGGGATGTGTTTAGAAAGATGGAAGCTGAAAGTTTCTGAATGGGGATACCCCGCTTGATGCGGCGGAAATAGGAGATGCAGTAGTGAAACGGCTTGAAAGGCAATCTGCTAAATGATTTGCTGTTTTGCTTGAAACAGTGAAGACTTGCTGGCAAATCATTTGGCTCGCGGGTATTAATGAACTGTACCGCTCATATTTCGCAAAATGAACGGTACAGTACATTAGAGCGTGTCTCGGGCAGTCCGCAGCAACAGTCTGAAAGCACCTATGGCTGTTATTCGTTCTATTATTTAGTCTAAAATCACTCATCAATACTGTTTATCACACCCATAAACACAGGCACATTCGTTGCGCAGTCCACCAGCATATACACAAAAGGACGGTTCAATGTAACTGTTTTTGTCTCCATCAGAGAGGTCTCCGCCATCATCTCCACCATAGCAGCCGCTCCTGCTTTGGTCCCTCGTTCATCCACGGCTATAAAGGTTTTATGGAAAACTTCATTGATATAGATATTCCCGTCAGTATGGGAGCCGAGTCCGGAAAAATCAGACAGTTCAGGGGAAAATGCGTCGGTCATTCCCAATGTTTTCAAAACCGGTTTCAGCTTTGCGCTGTACTGGCTGGTGAACTTGGGCAGGGACGCGTATACGGTAATATCCTTGGGATTGGACAAAATATCATGGAGTTTTTTCCCGGTGAGGGAGGCTGCATAATCATTAATGTCTGTATCTTCGCCGGGAAGCAGTGCGGCAAACGCATATTTATTATCAGCATAATATTTAAAAAAGCCCGATGTCTGTCCGTCCTCCAGATATTTATATTCTTCTGAGTGCATAAAATCCACCTTCTGCACAGTACCATCCTTAGCTGTAAACGTGTCTTCATTGACCTGGGTATCGAAGTAAATGGTTTCCCACTCGGCCTCAAACGCCAGGGCGTTTACCAGATACATGACAGCATCATCAGGAATTTTTGTGAGAATCTCAGGAATCATTTCGTCCGTGTTTTCTTTCACCCATTGGTTAACCCTTTTGATTGTGGAACTGTCAAAAGCGTCTTTATAGATACCCGCGCCGTACCAGTCAGCGTTTGTCTGCAGGAAGTCCTGCTTTACTGTGAAGTTTCCATCATCTTTGAGCCAGATGGAATTGGCGGAGCTGAGTTTGTATTTGTCAGATGAGGGCAGTGCCTGGACAAAGGCGGACAGATAGGCGTTCAATTCTTCGCAGGGCATGCCCAGCACCTGTTCCATCTGTTCTTTTGTGGCTTCCCGGGCTCCGTTTTGAGTCATACCCAGGGCAGAGATCACAGACAGCGGGGAGATTAATGTGTTTTTCCCATCTGTGATTGTGTTCTGCAGAAGCCGCACGCCGAAATCAGTTACAGCCTCTGCGCCGTATCCGTTTAAGTCGATGCTCTGTATAGTTTCTCCGGTTTTCTTATTGGCAGAAATATCTTTCATTAAATCAGTATCTTTCATCAAATTGGCATCCTCCGTCTCTGATGCATGCCTGCCGCATCCGGTGAAAAGGCCGGCACCTGTCAGCAGGATACAGCATGTAAAAAGAAGCAGCGCTCTTTTTTTCATATAAAACTCCTTTCCTGTTGTATTACTCTATATGCCCGGCGCAGGCTGCGTAAACAGCACATTCATATCTGGAATCAGAGGAAGGACCGGGTGCAAAGTCCAAAAGCTCATCCAGGAAATCCTGATCATATGCGCCGATTGCACAGGCACCGCAGCCGATGGCCCCGCAGGCCAGGTATAAATTCTGGCACATGTGCCCTGCGTCCAGCAGGATGTATTTGGACGCTTTCAGGCCATACCGCCATTCTGTCCGGTAAGGGAGGGCGCTCCAGACAAAGAGCACTGGAGCAGAAGCGGCAAAATGCTGTCCGCATAACGCTCTGATAAGCTGGGTATCATAATCCCTGTTCGAATTCCAGACTTCCAGCGCGTGTTCACCGGGAAGGTAATGATAGATTCCTTTATTCAGGCCGCTGATATGATTGGCAAAAAGGTAAGTCTCCAAAGGGTGGCGGGAACCGGCTGACGGAACACTGCGGAAAGTCACAGGATTCTTGCGTCCCGCAACTTTGCGGATTCCCTGTATGGCCCAGAGTAAAAAGGATAATTCCTGCATGGAGAGTTCTTTTGGCAGATATTTTCTGCAGCTTTTCCGCTGCATGATCAAGTCCCAGATATCGCCGGAGATATTCAGCTTGTCAAATTCCGCGGGGAGAGGGATTGCGAAATTTTGATGTCTCTTTTTCAGGCAGGGAATTCCGGGCAGTTCCTGCTCCTGATCCGTTTTTTCTGTGCCGGCATCGCCGAAATGGTATCCTTTTAGAAATTCACGGTTTTTCATAATTAACTGTTTCGTTTTATCATTCATGGACATCCGCCTGCCTTTCTTTTGTTTCTTGTTGGATATGTTCTAGTGTATAAGATGTCAGGGGAAAAGTCAACATGGATGAAACGATGCTTTCAAAACTACATATCCTATGCTATAATTGGATTCATGGAAAATTAAGGGAATGTGAAAAGGTAAATCAGATGAGAAAACAGGCATTAAGCGACGAAATATTAGGAAAGATAGAAAAACCTGCCCGGTATATCGGCAATGAAGTAAATGCAGTGATGAAAGCCCCGGCTGATGTGGACATCCGTTTCTGTATGTGTTTTCCGGATGTGTATGAGATCGGCATGTCCCATCTGGGTCTGCAGATACTTTATCACATGTTTAATGAGAGAGAGGACACCTGGTGCGAGCGGGTATTTTCCCCGTGGGTGGACTTAGAACCAGTGATGCGCAGGGAGCAGATTCCTCTGTTTGCACTGGAATCGCAGGATGATGTAAAGAATTTTGATTTTTTGGGGATTACTATTCAATATGAGATGTGCTATACCAATATACTTCAGATTCTGGACCTAAGCAGGATTCCCCTTTATGCCAGAAAGCGGGGGGAAGAAGACCCGCTGGTAATTGGAGGAGGCCCCTGTGTCTTAAATCCTGAGCCACTGGCGCCATTTTTCGATTTGTTTTATATTGGTGAAGGGGAAGTGGTTTATCCAAAGCTTCTGGATACGTATGCCCAGATGAAACGGCAGGGAAAGAGCCGGGAAGAATTTCTGGAGGCAGCGGCGAAAATTCCGGGCATTTATGTACCCGCTTTTTATGAGGCCAAATACGGGGAAGACGGGCGGCTGTGTTCTTTTGCGCCTGCCCGCCCCGGTGTGCCCGGGAAGGTGCTGCGGCAGGCCGAGATGGATTTGGACCATGCCAGTTATCCCCATGCGCCGGTGGTTCCTTTTATCAAGGCGGCTCAGGACCGGGTGACCCTGGAGATTCAGAGAGGCTGTATCCGGGGCTGCCGTTTCTGTCAGGCAGGGATGATCTACCGCCCTGTCAGGGAGAAAAGTGTGGAAGTCTTAAAGGAGCAGGCCAGGAGGATGTTAAAGAGTACAGGCCACGAAGAGATCTCTTTGAGTTCTTTGAGCTCCAGCGATTATTCCCAGCTAAAGGAACTGCTGGATTTCCTTATGGAGGAGTTCAGGGACACAGGGGTGAATATATCCCTGCCGTCCCTGCGCATTGATGCTTTTTCCCTGCAGGTGATGAGCCAGATTCAGGATGTGAAAAAGAGCAGTCTCACTTTTGCCCCGGAAGCCGGCTCTCAAAGGCTCAGAGATGTAATCAATAAAGGGCTGACGAAGGAAGTAATCCTGGAGGGGGCAAAGGCCGCCTTTTTGGGTGGATGGAACCGGGTGAAGCTGTATTTCATGCTGGGACTGCCCACAGAATGCGTGGAAGATGTGAAGGGCATCGCCCATCTCTCCCAGGCCATTGCCGGGGAATATTACGAAGTGCCCAAAGAACAGCGGCAGGGAAAGGTACAGATTACAGTGAGCACGTCCTTCTTTGTGCCCAAGCCTTTCACGCCTTTTCAGTGGGCGCCCATGGCAGACAGCCAGGCCTATCTGGAGCGTGTGAATCTGCTGCGGGAGGAGATGCGCCAGCAGGTGAATCACAAAAGTATCCGGTACAACTGGCACGAGGCGGAGGTGGCGGTTCTGGAAGGCTTTCTGGCAAGGGGAGACAGAAGAACCGCTGAAGTAATCAAGCGTGCTTATGAGCTGGGGGCCAGATACGACGCATGGACAGAATATTTTAAAGAGGAATTGTGGGAGCAGGCGTTTGCCGATACAGGAATTTCCAAGGAATTTTATACCACACGGCAGCGGCAGACAACGGAACTTCTGCCGTGGGATTTTATCGATGCAGGGGTGGACAGGGGATTTCTGGAACGGGAGTGGGAGAGAGCGCTCAAAGAACAGGTAACTCCCAACTGCCGCCAGTCCTGCTCTGGATGCGGGGCAGCCAGATA
Source organism: uncultured Lachnospiraceae bacterium (assembly GCA_910588825.1). Classification (GTDB taxonomy): domain Bacteria; phylum Bacillota; class Clostridia; order Lachnospirales; family Lachnospiraceae; genus MGBC164599. The sequence continues at coordinate 70,095 of CAJURF010000005.1, read as the reverse complement.
CAAAGGAGGTGTATGCGTTGAAAGTAAGGGTTAAGTTTTCCAAGAACGGTTCTGTGAAGTTTCTGGGACATCTGGATACCATGCGCTATTTTCAGAAAGCTGTGCGCAGAGCCGGGATTCCCATTGCCTTTTCCAGCGGATTCAGGCCCCATATGATCATCTCTTTTGCGGCGCCTCTCAGTGTGGGTGTGACCAGTGACGGAGAATATTTTGACATGGAATTATCCGAAAAAATGGCATCCAGAGAGCTTGTAGAACGGTTTAACGGCGCAATGGCACCGGGATTTCAGGTACTCAGTGCCAGAAAAGTGCCGGAAGGCAAAAAATATAATGCCATGTCCATGACAGCAGCTGCGGATTATGAGATTTCCCTAAAGGGACAGCCCAAGATAGAAAAACTGGCCGAAAAGGCGGAGCACTTTTACAGCCAGCCTGCCATATGGGCAGAGAAGGAGACAAAAAAAGGCGGGAAAACGGTGGACTTAAAGCCCGGCATTTACCAGATGACAGTAAAAGACAGTGTCTGCACCATGCGTCTGGCGGCTTCCAGTGCCAATTATGTGAAGCCTATCATGGTTTTGAACGCTTTTTCAGCTTATCTGGGACAGAATCTGGATTGGGACAGATGCGCCGTCCACAGGGCGGAAGTATATGCCAATGAGGGCAGTACAGAAAAGCCCCGGTTTGTCCCATTGGACAGGTTAGGTGAAAATATTGAATAAACTAATCGTTACAGAGATGCCGGTGAGAGGCAGGGACTGTACACTGTATGCGGAAATAGAGGATGGGGCAGGGACAAGGGAAATCTCGTTTTCGCCGCTGGACAGTACAGGAATTCTGGGCAATATTTACATCGGACAGGTGGAACGTGTGGTCGCCAATATACAGGGAGCCTTTGTGAGAATCGGGGAAGGTATTGTCTGCTTTTACAGTCTGAAAGAACAGGAACAGGCAGTCTATACCAACGGCAAAAATAAGATAAACGGGCGGTATACCCTGAAAGCAGGGGACCAGCTTCTGGTTCAGGTAATGCGGGAATCAATGCGGGGAAAGCGCCCCACAGTTACTTCAAAGCTGGAATTTCACGGTAAATACCTGATTCTTGCAGCAGGCATTTCGGTTCTGCGGGTGTCGGCAAAGCTTTCTTCAGAGACCCGCCGCCGTCTGAAAGAATGGCTGGCAACAGAGGTCACAGAAGAATATGGGCTGATTGTGCGCACCAATGCAGGGACTGCGGATAGAGAACAGATATTCCAGGAACTGGACATACTAAAAAAGCGCAGACGCCAGGTTCTGGAAAAGGGCAGGTCCAGAACCTGCTATTCGCTGATTCAGGAAGCCCAGCCCTTTTATCTGGGGGCAATTCAGAATGCTTACACAGAGAATCTGGAGGAAATCGTCACCGATGTACCGGCAGTTTATGAGAAAATACTGACTTATCTGACAGAATATCAGCCGGAAGACCTGCACAAACTGCGCCTTTACCGGGATTGCCTGCTGCCGCTGTACAAGCTGTATGCCCTGGAAGATGTGTTATCCGGACTTCTGGAAAAGCGTGTGTGGCTGAAATCAGGAGGATTTCTGGTGATTGAGCAGACAGAAGCGTTTGTGTCCATTGACGTGAATACCGGGAAATATGTGTCCAATAAAAAATCCCAGGAGACTTACCACAAGATTAACCTGGAAGCAGCCAGAGAGATTGCATTTCAGCTTCGTCTGCGCAACTTGTCAGGAATCATTCTGGTGGATTTTATTAATCTGAACCAGCCAGAATACGAGAATGAGCTGATTTATGAATTCAGAAAATGCCTGAAAAGGGACCGGGTAAAAACAGATGTGGTGGATATGACAGCGCTTAAAATCGTAGAAGTTACCAGGCAGAAAGTGCGCAGGCCTGTGTCAGAGGATTTTGAAGCGCTGGAGCACAGTTTTTTATGATAAATGAGAAGAAAGGAAAAGAAAGTATGAAACATTGGAAACGAAACACCGGTATTGTTCTGGGGGTGTTGGTCTTAGTGGGCCTTTACTATTACATTTCCCTGCCGGCCATCAACATTCACGCCAGCGGGTTCTGGGTGCTGGTTCTCGTTCTGCTGGGAGTGCTTCTGGCTGAGGTGCTGGTGAAGACTGCGGTGGAACCAGGGAAAAAAGTAGGTTTTGGCGTACTGGCAAAGGCAAAGGAGAAGAAAAGTGTCAAGCTGGTTCTTGGGCTGTTTGCGGCAGTACTGCTGGTCTATCTGATTGGAGCAGTTCTGTCATCCCCCATTGTGAATGCGAGAAAGTACCAGAAACTTCTGGAGCCGGAAAACAGGGATTTTACAGAGGACATCAAAGAAGTCAATTATAACCAGATTCCCCTTTTGGATAAAGATTCCGCAGAGCTTCTGGGAAATCGGAAAATGGGCAGCATGGTGGACATGGTTTCTCAGTTTGAAGTGAGCAGCATCTATTCCCAGATCAATGTGAACGGAAGACCTGTCCGGGTGACGCCGCTGGTGTACGCCAGTCCCATCAAATGGCTGACAAACCAAAAGCAGGGAATTCCCGCTTATATTACCATTGACATGGCCACCCAGAATACAGAGCTGGTAAAACTGTCACCGGGTATCCGCTATTCTCAGTCAGAGTACTTTAACCGGAATATCTACAGGCATCTCCGGTTTCGGTATCCCACATATATTTTTGACCAGCTCAGTTTTGAGATTGACGATGAGGGAACACCCTACTGGATCTGTCCGGTAAAAGAATTTACTATTGGCCTGTTCGGCGGACAGACCATTGGAAAAGTAGTTCTGTGCAATGCAGTCACTGGAGAGTGCACATCCATGCCTGTGGAGGAATGCCCCACCTGGGTAGACCGGGTATATCCGGCAGATTTGCTCATCGAACTCTATGATTACCACGGCACACTGGTGAACGGCTTCTTCAACAGCATTCTGGGTCAGAAGGGATGCCTGAAGACCACAGAAGGATACAACTACCTGGCCCTGGACGACGACGTGTGGGTCTACACAGGCGTCACCTCTGTCAGCGGAGACCGCTCCAACGTGGGATTTGTTTTAATCAATCAGAGGACCAGGGAGACCCGGTATTACGAAGTAGCCGGTGCAGAAGAATACTCAGCTATGGAATCTGCGGAAGGGCAGGTACAGAATCTGGGCTACCAGGCCACATTCCCTCTGCTCCTGAATATAGCCGATGAGCCCACGTACTTTATCGCACTGAAAGATAACGCCGGACTGGTGAAAAAATATGCCATGGTCAATATTCAGAAATACCAGAATGTGGCCATTGGAGATACGGTGGCATCCTGTGAGCAGACTTATATAAAAATGCTGAAAACAGGAGGAGGTTCCAGCTCAAACCCCCAGGATACCCAGAAAATACAGGGGGTGATTAAAAAGATTGCCCAGGGAGTGATTGAGGGGAATACTCATTTTTATCTGGTATTGGAAGATAGTGAGCTGATCTTCGATGTACCTTTGGCAGACTTTATGGAAGTGCTGCGGTATGATGTGGGGGATGAGATATCCATTGAATACAGCCAGGGGGAACCTGTTTCTTCGGTGCTTGGTATTGAATAATTGTTTGACGGACGCCCCAGTGCGCCCAGGGGTATCCCTCCCCCCATAGCGGCGTCCCTCCTGAAAGACCTTGATGGATAAGGAAATCCAACAACCAAGAACAACCGCGGAAACTACAAATTTTCATCACTTTTACTAAGTAGAATAACCCCAGGTATAAAAAATACCTGAGATTAAAGTGCATGCAAGATCAATAAGATGAAAAACATGCACTGGAAAGGTTTGGTGTAAAAATTATTATGGCACAATCGTATTTAGACGAATTGGAGGCGGAAGCCATCTATATTATGCGTGAAGTGGCTGCAGAATGCGAAAAGCCTGTCATGCTTTATTCCATTGGAAAAGACAGTTCGGTGATGCTTCATCTGGCGATGAAAGCATTTTATCCGGAGAAACCGCCTTTTCCATTTATGCATATAGATACCACCTGGAAATTCCACGAGATGATAGAATTCAGGGATCGGAAAGCCAAAGAACTGGGAATTGAGATGATTGTCTATACCAATCAGGACGGAGTAAAACAGGGGATCAATCCATTTGACCATGGCTCTGCCTATACGGATATTATGAAAACCCAGGCGCTCCGGCAGGCATTGGATCACTATCAGTTCACCGCCGCCTTCGGAGGAGGGCGCAGGGATGAGGAAAAATCCCGGGCAAAGGAGCGGGTATTTTCTTTCAGGAATAAGAGCCACGGATGGGACCCGAAAAACCAGAGGCCGGAGATGTGGAAACTTTACAATACCAGGATTTATTCTGGGGAGAGCATCCGTGTATTCCCCCTGTCCAACTGGACGGAAAAAGATATCTGGCAGTATATTCTCAGGGAACATATTGATATCGTACCTCTCTACTTTGCAAAAGAGCGCCCTGTGGTTCTCAGGGATGGAAATCTGATTATGGTGGACGATGAGAGGATGAAACTTAAGGATGGAGAGGAAGTCCAGCAGAAAAAAGTGCGTTTCCGCACACTGGGCTGTTACCCGCTGACAGGCGCTGTGGAGTCTGAGGCAGATACACTGGAGGAAATTGTGAAAGAAACTCTGGGTGAAGTTACATCTGAGAGAACCAGCCGTGTCATTGACTATGAAGAAACCGGAAGTATGGAACGCCGGAAAAGAGAGGGTTATTTCTAATGAAAGATTTATTGAAATTTCTTACATGTGGAAGTGTGGATGACGGGAAATCTACATTGATCGGTCATATGCTTTACGATGCAAAGCTTTTATATACGGACCAGAAAAGGGCGCTGGAGATGGACAGCAGGCTGAAAAGCAGGAATGGCACTCTGGATTATTCTCTGCTTTTGGACGGGCTGATGGCTGAGAGGGAACAGGGGATCACCATTGATGTGGCATATCGGTATTTCTCTACAGATAACAGAAGTTTTATCGTGGCGGATGCGCCAGGACATGAGGAATATACCAGGAATATGGCTGTGGGGGCATCCTTCGCAGACCTGGCTGTGATTCTGGTGGATGTGGCAAAAGGCGTGCAGAGACAGACCCGCCGGCATATCCGCATTTGTAATCTGATGGGAATCCGGCACTTTGTATTTGCGGTGAATAAAATGGACCTGGTGCACTATGATAAGAAATATTTTGATGAAGTGGTGCTGGAGATTGAGAAAATCACTGCAGGATTCCAGGTGGAGAGTGCCTGCAGCATTCCTGTATCTGCCACGGAGGGGGATAATATCAATGATACCTCTGTGCGGATGGGATGGTATGAGGGAAAACCCCTTCTGGCTTATCTGGAACAGGTGGATGTGTCATCTGGGCAGAAGGAAGAAGCCGGATTTGTAATGCCTGTGCAGAGAGTATGCAGGCCTAATTCTGAGTACCGTGGTTTCCAGGGACAGATTGAGTCCGGAAGTATTTCAGTCTCTTCAGAGGTTACCGTGCTTCCCAACGGAGAGAAGGCAAAAGTGAAAAGCATTTACCGGGGGGATGTCCTGGTGGAGACAGCGGAGGCGGGATGGCCGGTGTCCATTGCCTTCGACCGGGAAGTGGATGTTTCCAGAGGATGTGTGCTGGTCAGCGGCTTTAGCGGAATGGTCAGCAATATGATTTCTGCAAGGCTCTTGTGGATGGATGATGAACCACTGATTCCGGGAAAGAACTATTTTGTGAAATTGGGAACAAAGACCACGCCTGGTACTGTCATGTCCGTGAAATATAAAATTGACATTAACGACGGAAGACACGTTCCGGCAGATGTGATCTATAAAAATGAAATTGCAGACTGCCAGATTTCCCTGTCGGAAAAGATTGTGATGGATAAATTCAGCAGATGTGAGGCCATGGGCGGTTTTATTTTGACAGACCGTGTGACCAATATGACTTCGGCCTGCGGAGTGATCAAGCATGACCTGCGCCGTTCGGACAATCTGGTATGGCAGGAGACAGATGTGACCAGGCAGATGCGCTCTGCCCAAAAAGGCCAGGAGCCGCTGACGCTGTGGTTTACCGGTCTGTCCGGTTCCGGAAAGTCGGCGCTGGCCAATGCTCTGGAAAAACGTCTTCTGGCTCTTGGACGTCATACTATGCTGTTGGACGGTGACAATGTGCGGATGGGATTGTGCAGGAATCTGGGCTTTACCCAGCAGGACAGGATCGAAAATATACGCCGGGTGGCTGAAGTTTCTAAGCTGATGAATGACGCAGGGCTGATTGTGCTTACAGCCTTTATCTCGCCCTATGCCCAGGACAGGGAAAATGCCAGGACGATTATTGGAGATAACTTTGTGGAAATCTACGTGAGTACACCGCTGGAAGTATGTGAGAAGCGTGATGTGAAAGGGCTGTATGCAAAAGCCCGCAAAGGCGAAATTCCCAATTTCACAGGAATATCCAGCGCTTATGAGCCTCCGTCAAATCCGGAGATTCAGATTGACACCAGCACCAGCACCCTGGAACAGGCGGTAGAACGCATCATAGAACGGCTGGAAGAGATACAGAAACACAAAAAATAAAAAAACTCAAATTTGCATCACATTTATTCATTATACTATATAGGGGAATTTTTAGATTTAAGAAACGGAAGAAAGGATGAATAAATGGGAACCGTTCATTTAAGCATTGGTACACCAAAAACAGGGACAACTGCTGTCCAGACTTTTTTGCGCGAAAACGAAGAACTGTTGCATAAACAAGGATATTGCTTTCCCGATTTTACTTCGAAATTTGGAAATGATAACAGGTATAAGAACCGAAATGGGCATTTCCTGATTTTCAATGAAGGAAATGTGGTACAGTATGATGAGCCTGCCGTGCAGGCAGCGGCATTTCAGATGTTGAGAGAACTGACGGAAACATATACAGATGTTGTACTGTCGGATGAGGAAATCTGGAAAATCGGAACCAGGCGTAAGGGATTTTGGCAGAAGACAGTGAAAGATTTTCAAAAAATCGGCTGTGAATTAAAAGTAATCGTATATCTGCGCAGACAGGATTTATTCATCCAGTCGCTTTATAATCAGAATGTGAAGTCAAGATTTGTCATGAGGACGGAAAGCTTTGACGAATATATGACTACGGATGCCTTTTTAAATTATCCCCTGGATTATTTTAAACATCTGAGCACCATTGCGGATGCTGTGGGAAAAGAGAATCTGATTGTGCGGCCCTATGAGAGGGGACAGTTTGAAGGCAATGGAAATTCGATTTTTTCAGATTTTCTCCAATGTATCGGACTTACTCTCACAGAGAGTTATACGAAAGATACCGTTAAAAACAATATGGGTCTGCGGGAAAATTTTCTTGAGATTAAGAGGATTCTCAACGGCATACCGGAATATATTGAGCTGAATGATTTTATGAATAATGCCATTAAGGCTGCCAGCGACTGCACTGCCAGTGATCTGCATTCCAATACTAGCATGTTCACCTATGAACAGCAGGTACAGTTTATGGAAAAATTTGAGGAAAGCAACCGGAAGACGGCGGAGATATTTCTGGACAGGCCGGATGGAAGGCTTTTCTATGATCCCATAGAGGAGCTCCCTGTATGGAAGGTGAATCCGGATACCATGTACCGGGATATTATTCTGCTGTTTACAGAGGTATTCTGCCAGCAGCAGCAGGAGATTCAGAAGCTGAAAAGCCGCACTGAGAAACTGCGCAGCCATTTGCTGGTGAGGGCGTATCGGAAGTTAAAAGGTGCTGGTAAGGACAGCTGCGACAAATAATATTCAAAAAAGACGGGTAAAAACGTAAAATACGATTTACCCGTCTTTTTTCTATTTTATTTTCCAGGTTTCTGTACAATATTGATAATCTTCTTCGGCACGTAAATTTCTTTGACGATATTGCCGTCCAGTTTGTCCGCCACGGCTTCCTTTCCGGCAGCCAGGGCTTCTTCTTTTCCCGCGTCCGCAGGTATGCGGATAACTGCCCGGGTTTTTCCGTTGATCTGCACAGGCACTTCGATCTCATCGTCTTTCATGGCGCTTTCGTCGGCTTCTGGCCAGCGGTTTTCAAAGACGGAAGTGTTATGTCCATAGATCTCCCACAGTTCTTCTGCCATATGGGGGGCAAAGGGAGCCATGAGAATCAGGAAGGTCTCTATAGTCTCTGCGTCAATACCGCCTGCTTTTTTCGCGGTTTCCATCAGTTTGTTGTTGTACTCCATGAAACCGGAGATTACGGTGTTCAGACTGAAGCTCTCCAGACGCTGGGTGATGTCGTAGATGAGTCTGTGGCGCAGTTTCACCATTTCCGTTGTGGCCTTTACGTCTGCTTCCCGGCTGTCCAGGGCCAGTTTCCAGAAACGTTTCAGGAAACGGCTTACCCCGTCGATTCCCCGGTCGTCCCACTCGGCATCTAATTCCGGCGGCCCCACGAACAGTTCGTACATGCGCAGAGAGTCACAGCCGTAATCCCGCACCAAATCGTCAGGCGATACCACGTTTCCTTTGGATTTACTCATTTTGATCCCGTTTTTCCCGGTGATCATTCCCTGATTGAACAGCTTGTGAAAAGGTTCGTCAAAGTCTACAGCTCCAATATCGTACAAAAACTTTGTGTAAAATCGGGAGTAGAGCAGATGGAGCACTGCGTGTTCCACGCCTCCGATATACATGTCCACCGGCAGGTATTGGTCTGCTTTTTCCTTGGAAACCAGTTCCTTGTCATTGTGGCTGTCCACATACCGGAGGAAATACCAGGAGGAACCTGCCCACTGAGGCATGGTGTTGGTCTCCCGTTTGGCATCTGCGCCGCACACCGGACATTTACAGTTTACCCACTCTTCGATGGCTGCAAGGGGGGATTCTCCCGTACCTGTGGGTTCATAGGATGTTACGTCAGGCAGCATAAGGGGCAGTTCTTCCTCGGGAACCGGAACATTGCCGCATTTGGGGCAGTGGATGATGGGGATGGGTTCGCCCCAGTAGCGCTGTCTGGAGAACACCCAGTCACGAAGTTTGTAGTTTACCGTGGCTTTTCCCAGACCCCGTTTTTCAATCATGTGTGGGGCTTCCTTTTTCAGCACAGCCGACTCCATACCGTCCCATTCCCCGGAGTGGATCATGATGCCGGAGGCCTCGGTGTAAGCTTCGGTCATGTTCTCAATTTCTTTTCCGTCCTTGGCAATAACCTGAATAATGGGAATATCAAATTTTTTGGCAAATGCGAAGTCCCGGTCATCGTGGGCAGGAACACACATGATGGCTCCAGTGCCGTAGTCAGCCAGCACGTAATCGGATAACCAGATGGGGGTTTTTGCCTGGTTCAGAGGGTTGATGGCATAACTTCCGGTAAATACGCCGGTTTTTTCTTTGTCCTGAAGACGGTCCACATTGGATTTCATGGAAGCATCATAGATATATTTGTCTACCGCATCTCTGGTCTCAGGCACAGCCAGACTGGCTGCCAGCGGGTGTTCCGGTGCCAGTACCATGAAGGTGGCTCCGTACAGGGTGTCAGGTCTTGTGGTGTAGACAGTGATTTTCTCATCCCGGCCCTCTATGGGAAAGTCCACTTCCGCGCCGTAAGATTTTCCAATCCAATCTGTCTGCATTTTTTTCACTTTTTCCGGCCAGTCCAGCTTGTCCAGGTCGTTTAACAGACGCTCGGCGTATTTGGTGATTTTCAGCATCCACTGGCGCAGGTTTTTCTTGGTTACCTCGGCTCCACAGCGCTCGCAGCAGCCGTTGACTACTTCTTCATTGGCCAGCCCGGTTTTGCAGGAGGGGCACCAGTTGATGGGAAATTCTTTCTCATAGGCCAGACCTTCTTTGAACATTTTCACAAAGATCCACTGGGTCCATTTATAAAATGCCGGGTCTGTGGTGTTCACTTCCATATCCCAGTCGTAGATGGCAGCGATGTCGTTAAGCTGTTCTTTGAATTTTTCCACATTTTCGGCTGTGGATTTGGCGGGGTGGGTGCCCATCTTGATGGCATAATTCTCCGCCGGAAGGCCGAAAGCGTCCCAGCCCATGGGGTGGATCACGTAATGTCCTTGTAACATTTTATATCTGCTCCACACGTCGGAGATCACATAGCCTCTCCAGTGTCCCACATGCAGGCCGTTTCCCGATGGATATGGGAACATGTCCAGACAGTAATATTTGGGCTTTTTGCCGTCGTTTACGTTGACAGGGTTTTTGGCCCAGTTAGAACGCCATTTCTGTTCAATGGCTTTATGGTTATAAGGTGTGCTCATATTTTGATTCCTCCTCGTTGAATTCCTGAATTTATGAAAAATTATGCAAATGCCCCTGAAGCTTTGGTCCAGGGGCATATCTATCTAATCGGCACTTGGCCTTTTGATATTCTAATGTTTCCCTGGATATTTGTCAAGTAGTGCATTCTTCGATTCGGGAAATGTCTGGGCGGGCAACTAGGGAATAATTGGTGTAATAAATTACAAAGCCCGGCTTTGCCCCTGGGGTTTTCTTTACATGTTTCTTCTGGACATAGTCAATTTCCACTTTCGGGGCACCCCGGCCGCTGGAGTAATAGGCAGCCAGCTGTCCGGCCTCCTCGAAGGTCCGGTCCGGCAGTTCCTCGTTGTTGCTTTTTACAATCACGTGGGAGCCAGGCATCTGTTTGGCGTGGAACCACCAGTCGTTTCCCGTGGCAAGCTTGAAAGTCAGCTCTTCGTTCTGGAAATTATTTTTGCCCACGTACATATGGTAACCGTCAGAGGAAATGTAATGGAAGGGCTTGGATTTGCCCTGCATTTTCTGCTTTTTCCCGTATTTGCGCCGGATGTAGCCGTAGTCCATCAGCTCCTCTTTGATCTGGGCCAGGTCGTTTTCCTGTAAGGCGATTTCCAGAGCAGTCTGAATGGATTCCAGGTGCTGGATTTCTGAGGCAGTCTCCTGAATCTGCTGATTCAGTGCCTCCTGGGTGCGCTTTAGTTTGTTGTACCGGCTGAAATACCGCTTGGAGTTTTCCATGGGGGTCAGATTGGGGTCCAGAGGGATGGTGATTTCCTCGTTGGTGTAATAATTCAGCGCCTGGAAAGATTTACAGCCTTCTTCCAGTCCGTAACCGTACGTATTGATCAGTTCTCCGTATACTTTGTACCGGTCCTTTTTGCCAGTGTCTTTCAGCTGTTTTTGCTGCAGCTGGTATTTTTTCCTGTTCCGGTCCAGGGCGGTTTGTACGATTTTGCGCAGGTCTGCCGATTTCTGCCGGATGCGGGTGATGGTGCTCCTGGAGGCGTAATAGGTTTCCAGAAGCGAAGAGATGGAGTCAAAGGGCTCGGCCGTGTATCCGCTTTCGTACTGGCTCATGGGAAAGGCGCTGTATTCCACAGGCTCCCCGTCCCGGTAGATCATATGCGGGGAGAATTCCCCCTCTTTGATCTGCTCCATCATTCTGAGAAAGGTGCGGCACAGATGGAGCTTCTCATTGTCCGTCAGGGATAGTGCCGGGGCGCCGGCGTCCAGAGAGGCCAGATGACAGATTTCATTGGCCATGACAGGGCTGATGCCGGTGCAGGTGCCATAAAGTGCCTTTCCGATTTCCATGGGCCTGGTACAGACCTTTTCTATAAATTGTTCCTCTGTGATAGTCAATGGGTCCAGCTTGTCCTGGGTCTGGGGGATAAAATACTGCCGTCCGGGCAGAACCTCCCGCACAGAACTCATATTGGAAGATACATGCTTGATGCTGTCCAGTATCATGCCGTCTTGATTGCAGAATATAATATTGCTGTGTTTTCCCATGATCTCAACAATGAGACGTTTCTGGCACACATCCCCCATTTCGTTTAAGTGTTCCAAATCTATGAACAAAACCCGTTCCAGCCCCGGCTGGGTAATATCTGTAATCCGTGCGCTGCCAATATGCTTGCGCAGCAGCATACAGAAGCTGGGTGCCGTTAAAGGGCTGGGTTTATTCTGCTGTGTAAAATAGAGATAAGGAAGGGAGGCGCTGGCCGAGATGGACAGCTTTTTTACCCCGCCGGTTCCTTTGCAGGTCAGCAAAAGTTCATCTGTTTCCGGCTGCGCTATCTTGTGGATGCGTCCGTTTAACAGAGATTTTTTCAGTTCCGCCGCCAGACAGGCAACGGTAATTCCGTCAAAAGCCATAGTTGTTTTCCTCCTGGCCATATTATACCAGAAAAAAAACGGTCTTAACAGATGTATTTTAAAACATGTTTTCGAGATGACTTAGAGGTAATTTAGATTTTATTTTGATGTTTTTTAGAGATACTGGTGTTAAGATAGAGGGCATATAAGGAGGTACACAAAATGAAGCATAAAGGAAAAAGAATAATCTGCCGCGCATTGGCTGCGGTTCTGGCACTGGGTCTGTTCACCGGATGCGGCACAGATACCGGCGGGGCCTATGAGGAGCAGGCTCAGGAAAAGAAGTCAGACAAAGCGAAGGGGAGATATCTGGAGTCAGACGTGGATTTTCCGGAAAATACAGACCGGGTGCTTGCTATGGGGAAGCTGGAAGACGGAACTATCCGCATTGCCGCGGAGGATTCTGACGGAGCAAAAGCTGTATGGAATCTTCAGGAGGATGGGAGTACCTGGGAAAAGGGGTATGACCTGCCGGAGAAATATATTTACAAGATGGCCCTGTCCCCTACAGGGGGTGCCTTTGTTGTCTGTATGGAGACAGATGAATCCGGTGAGACGGAAAAGAAGTGGTTTTATCAGCTGGATGAGTCCGGCACTATGAAAGAAGTGCCGGTAAATTCTGATGAATACGTTTATTTTGTGCGATATACCCAGGACGGGGAACTCTTGATGCAGCAGCAGAACCAGCCCATCTGCTCGCTTCAGATGGAGACCGGGGAAAGAGTGGAGAAGTTTTCCGGCGCGGATGATGGGAGTTTTTTTGAGACCGCAGGGAATACGGTCTATATGGTAAATCACGATGGAGAGATATTACCCTATGACGGAAAGACGGGGGAGGCTCTGGCAAAGGACGAAGCCCTGTCAGAGACCATCAGCCAGAGCGGTGCCCACACGGATCTGAGAAGTATGGAGTGTACGCCCCTGGTTTTTGCGGGAGGAAAGGAGGAGAACGAGATTTTCTTCTGTAGTGAGAAAGGGATTTACCGGTATATAAAGAATGGCAGTATGGCGGAGCAGGTGGTGGACGGCGCCCTGTCCTCCATCGGGAGTCCCAGCACAGGGCTTATTAGTCTGGAAGCTGCCGATAACAATGAATTTTATCTCTTGGCCGTGGAAGCAGATGATGATTACCAGTTTCACCTGTTTCATTATGTATATTCAAAGGATGCGGCAGTGGTGCCGGAATCTCAGCTCAGGGTCTGGACCCTCCATGAAAATACAGAACTTCAGCAGAATATTTCCCAGTATCAGAAAAAAAATCCGGAGGCTTATGTGAATCTGGAAGTGGGTGTGACACAGGATAATGGAGTGACTGACTCAGATGCCCTGAAAAATCTCAGCACGGAGATTATGGCGGGAAAAGGGCCTGACCTGCTGGTACTGGATGGCCTGCCCGTGGACGCATACATGGAAAAGGGGATGCTGGAAGATGTGACAGATACAGTCAATCAGGCGGAGGGCCTGTTCTCCAATCTGATGCACAGTGTGGAGCAGGATGGGAAAATCTACGGGATTCCCCTGCGGTTTGGCATGCCCTTAGTGGTGGGCAGCCGGGAAGTGCTGGAGAACATTCAGGACCTGCAGTCATTTGCGGATGTGGTGGAAGAACTGAAGGGGATGAAAGAACCCCAGCGGTCTGTATACAATTCCTTTTATAATGGAGCTTATCTGGCAGCCCAGATTTACGATTCCTGTTCGCCGGTATGGCTGAAAGAGGACGGGACTTTGGAAGAAGATCTGCTGGAAGAGTTTTATACCCAGCTGAACAGGATTTACGACACGGACAATTCTGTGGAAGATTACGCTGAATTTTACAGCGGTATCAGCGAGCGGGGGGTATACAGTGATTTTGTAAGTTCTGTGGGCGGAGGAAATATGGAGCTCTACAATGATAGAACCATGCTGAATTTTGGAAATATTCTGTCTGTGACGGACCTGGCTATGATTCATACAACCACAGAGGAAAAAGAGGGGATTTCGTACAAGCCCCTGGCAGGCCAGAGCACCCATGTCTATGTGCCAAGATCTATTATGGGAATCAACAGTCAGAGCGGGGCGAAACAGGAGGCAGAAAAATTCCTGGCGTTTCTTTTGACAGAAGAAGCGCAGAAGGCTTCCATGGGGATGGGACTTCCCGTTCATCAAAAGGCTTTGGAGTCGTCTGCAGAAGGTATGGAGGAATCCACTTTTACTACCAGCATGTCAAATGACCCGGACAGCTATATGGAGATGCATGTGAAAAAGCTGGATTCCAAGACAGTTGAGGAATTTACGGCGTATGTGAAAGAGGCCGATACACCGGCTGTGGCCAATGAAATTCTGAGAAACGCGGTTCTGGAGCAGGCGGATGACTGCGTACAGGGCAATCTGACCCCGGCGGAAGCAGTGGGTAAGGTCTCAGAGAAGATTCGTCTTTATCTGGCTGAGTGAGGGGGATCCATTTGAAAAAGAAATACAGGGGCTGCGGATTTGGATTTGTCCTCCCCAGTCTTCTGGGCGTTTTGCTTTTTATAGCAGTCCCTTTTTTTGATGTGGTGCGCCGTTCTTTTATGAAAGCGGCCAGCGGAACCTGGGCCGGGCTTTCTAATTACCGCATGGTTTTTTCCAACACAGCGTTTCAGACGGCTGCGGGAAATACCCTGCGCTTTGAAGCGGTCTGTATCCCTTTGCTTCTGGTACTTTCCCTGGCTGCCGCATTGGCACTTTACGGCCTGGAGCGCCATGTGAGGCTGTTGAAAAGCTGCATTTTGTTTCCAATGGCTGTCCCGGCGGCATCGGTGGTCCTTTTGTGGAAAGTGCTGTTTCATGAAAATGGGCTGCTGGGCGGGCTGATGCATCTGCTTCATCTGCCGGGGGCGGACTGGATGAATACTCCCTGGGCGTTTTGGATTCTGGTTTTCAGTTATCTATGGAAGAATCTGGGATATGATATGGTGCTGTGGCTGGCGGGGCTGTCCGGGATACCCATAAGCCTGTATGAGGCGGCACAGGCAGACGGGGCAGGCAGGTGGCAGTGCTTCCGGTATATTACCCTGCCCAATCTGCTGCCTTCCCTGTTCACCATCTCTGTGCTGTCTGTTTTGAATTCCTTTAAGGTATTCCGGGAAGCCTATCTGGCGGCGGGAGATTATCCCCATGAGAGCATGTATCTGCTCCAGCACCTTTTTAATAACTGGTATCGGGATTTATCTATGGATAAAATGGCGGCAGGGGCGGTGGTGCAGGCCGGGGTGATTTTTATGATGGTACTGCTTCTGAAACGTGCGTGGGATTGAACACAACGTGGCTTAGTGAGGTTTGAACTGTGTGGAAAAAATTGAAAATGATTCCCCTGGCGGTATTGGTGTTTGTCTGCGTCTATCCCTTTTGTTTCCTGGCGGCAGGGTCTCTGATGGGAAAAGGGGAGATTCAGGAATGCCTTCTTGCGGTGATGGGAGATGCAGGCGGATATGCCCATTTTCCCTGGCTGCCCAGGTACCCAACCTGTCAGTCTTACGTGGAGATCCTGCTGGACTCTCCGGAGTTTTTTGTCATGTTCTGGAATTCTGTAAAATTGACGGCTGGGGTTCTGGCAGGGCAGTTTCTGTTTGGGATTCTGGCGGCATGGGGATTTGCCAAGGGCACCTTTCCCTTTCGGAAAATATTGTTTACTTTTTATATTCTGCTGATGATGATGCCTTTCCAGGTGTTTATGTTGTCGGATTATCTGCTCTTAGATGGGCTTCATATGCTGGATACACACAGGGGGATTGTACTGTTGTGTATCTTCTCCCCGTTCCCGGTTTTTATTATGTATCGGTTTTTTCACCAGGTGCCGCAGGCTCTTGTGGAGGCGGCCAGACTGGACGGGGCGTCCCAGTGGCAGGTGTTCTGGCATATCGGGCTGCCGGGAGGCTCCTCGGGGATTCTTTCCGCGCTGGTTCTAAGTTTTCTGGAATATTGGAGTCTGCTGGAACAGCCCATGACGTTTCTGAAAAGCAAGAAACTGTGGCCCCTGTCCCTGTATCTTCCCAATATTGGCCTTGAGGATGCCCAGGCAGCTTTTGCCGCTTCGGTGATTGCACTGATTCCGGCAGTTCTTGTATTTTTGGCCGGGCAGGATTATCTGGAAAAAGGAATCATGGCGGCTGCAGTAAAGGAGTAGTCATGGGAAAAGAAAAAATGTTAAAATTGCTGGGGAAATTCCTTGCGTTTATGCTGGCCTGTACCATCTTGTCCAGGTCATCCGCCTCTATGACCACGGCAGTGGTGCAGACGGCTTCGCCTCAGAGGGCAGCATTGTCTCACACAGTGTCTGCAACAGGCAAAGTGGCAGAGAACCGGGTACAGGCAGTGCAGGTGGAGGCCGGGCACAAGATTTCCCGTATATCAGTCCAGGAGGGGGACAGGGTAGAACCTGGCGATGTTCTGCTGCAGCTGGATGTGAGAGCACTGGACCATAAGATTTCTTCGGCCAGACGTGAAATAGAGAAGATAAAATGGGAGATTGAAGACATGGAATCGGCCCGGAGAATCCAGGAGGAAAAGAAAGAACTGCTGTTGGCGCGGGCACAGGAAGATTATGCGGCAGCGGCGGAAAAAGGCGATCAGGATGCTGCCCGGGCGGCGGATGAATTGAATGAGGCCATCCACAGGCTTAACCAATACTATGCAGATCTGAACAGCCGGCAGGAAATCCAGGGGGAAAGCGGCGGGATTGAAGAACAGGAACAGGGTCTGGCAGATGCAGTAAAGACAGCTCAGGAGGCTTATGACAATGCCCTTTCAGCCCGGCAGGAGGGGCTTTTGAACGCCCAGAGAGCATGGGAAGACGCTCTGGCTGAGGAACCGGCTGACAGTACGGATAGAATGAGGGAAGCTGACATGAAAGAAAAGCAGATACAGCTTAGAAAACTGGAAAAACTCCGGAAAAAGGAGGGGAAAATTGTGTCCCCCATAAAGGGAACTGTGACAAAGTTAAATGCGGCGCCGGGAGAGTCGACCACGGAAGCCGCTCCGGTTCTGCTGGCTGATTTGTCTTCTGGGTGCAGACTGATTGCCCAGGTGGGCAAAGAGGAGGAAAAATATCTGGAAAAAGACATGCCGGTGACAGTGTCCAGCGAGCTGAAGAAAAAGAAAGAAGAGAATCTGAAGATTCATTCCATTGAAGTCAGTGCTGAGGACCCGTCGCTTCTGGAAATATGTGTATATCTTCCGGCAGACCTGCTGGAAATCGGTGACAGCGCTGAGATGACAGCAGAAAAGAAATCGAAAACTTACAGCACCTGTATACCTCTTCAAGCGCTTCATGAAGCCAATGGTATGAAATTTGTCTATGTGCTGGGTGAGAAAGAGACGGTTTTGGGAAAACAGCTGACGGCCATGAAGCACAGTGTGAACGTTCAGGAGCAGAATGAACAGTATGCGGCCTTAGCAGACGGAAGTCTGGCAGTGGATGAAAAAGTGATTCAGGATTCCAGCAAAGCCATCGACGAGGGCAGTCCGGTGCGGCTGGAAGGGTCATGAGGGGGCTGAAATGCCAAAAGGGCAGACTTGGCTGCCTGGTCATGACACTGGCAGGATTTATTTTCTATGCTTTTGGCGTTTTCTATTATTCTCTGCTGAAAGAAGCTCCCTCTGTCTGGCATATTGTCTGCGAAAAGGACAGCGGCCAGACAGAGGAAGATTATGAGCGGGTGATGAAAACCTGGGAAAAAGACAGGCAGGAAAAAGATTTCCCTTTAGCCTGCGCTTTCTGGAAAAAAGAGGAGGGACAGTCGGCAGAAAATCTATCGCTGAACCGCACTTGCGACGTGACAGTGTGGAAAGTACGAGGCAGTCTGGAAGTTCTCGTCCAATCCTCTGCTGTTCTTAATGAAGATGATTGGCAGGGGTGTTATCTGGCAGAAGACACAGCCTGGGAGCTTTTTGGCAGTACAGAGGCGGCCGGAAACAAAATTGTCTGCGGACAGAGGCGGCTCACGGTCCGGGGGGTATTAAAAGATGAGACTTCCCTGCTGATAATGCGGCCGGAAACAAAAGAGACAACTGACCGCATCGCATTGGGAATGACATTGGCAGCTCACGTGAAAGGTTTTTTGATGAGTTATGGCCTGAGGGGAAAACCAATGAGCTCCGGATTTCTTGCTGAAATTGCGCAGTGGCTCCTCCTTTTGTATCCCGGGGTGCTGGCAGCTGGATTTTTGAAAAGCTTAAAAAACGATTATCCAGTGTGGGCGGCGGGAAAGATTCTGTGGTGGATCATGCTGGCGGCAATGGTATACCTTTTGTTCAGAAATATCAAAATTCCCGAGACTATGATTCCCGGCAAATGGTCAGATTTTCAGTTCTGGAAAGACTGGTGGAAATCCTTTCAGGAGCAGATTGTCTGTTTTGTGCAGATGGATAAGACGAAAAGAGAACTGCGGCAGGCAGGAATCTTTGTGAAAAGTGCTGTCTGCTCGGCAATGCCATTTTTTATTATTGCTTTGAAAAAAGAGGTTTGTCAATGAGTAATCCTCCGTCTGCAGTGCGGGGGGATTACTCATCATAAGATATACCCGCGAGCCAAATGATTTGCCAGCAAGTCTTCACTGTTTCAAGCAAAACAGCAAATCATTTGGCAAATACGTATGCTCTTGAGTATATGTATTTTGCTGTTCAGGAAATTTTCTGAAGTTCATCTGTGTGTTTACGGAGGATTTTCTTCATTACATCCATATCCATTCTTATGGCTTCAATGGTATCCGCTGACTGCTCATATCGTCTGGCGGCAGGCAGATAGTTTTCCACAAGCAGTTTAATATTTGTACGGAGCTCATTTTCAATAATGAAATTAATTCTTTTTTGCTCTTTTTTGACAGACTGCATGTCCTCTTCAAGGATTTGTATTTTTCCCTTCATAATGCAGACATCATCTTTGAGGGTCTGTACGTCACCCTTGAGGGTCTGTACGTCATCTTTAAGAGGGGTTAATTCCTCTTTGAATTTTCGGTCTATTACATCGGATATTGCAATCAGCAATTCGTTATTTGTCATGAAATCACCATTCCTTTTCATATATGTTTCAAGTTCAGCATTATATTTTTGGATATTTTTTGTATTATAACATTTTTAAAATGTAAAGTCTATTCTCTTACAAAATGTTTACTCATTTTTATCGGAGTTTTAGAGATTATTTAGAAGCATTTTACCCGCTGTTATGCTATAATCCTCATTAGAATGTTATCATAGATGAAAAGGTATGTGCTTATGAACTTATTGCTGATTGAGGATGATGAAAAATTATGCGAAACTCTGAAATACCAGCTAGAGCAGGAGCAGTTTTCGGTGGACTGCTGTTATGACGGATTTACGGGATTGAATCTTTTATTGTCCGGAAGTTATGACTTGGCGGTTCTGGACCGGATGCTGCCATCTATGGACGGTCTGCAGGTGCTGCGTGAAGTCCGGACTCAGGGGGTTCAGACGCCGGTGGTACTTCTCACCGCTCTGGGAGAGCTTCAGGACCGGGTCACAGGGCTGGATTACGGTGCGGATGATTATATTGTGAAGCCTTTTGCTTTTGAAGAACTGGCGGCCAGAATCCGCTGTATTGTCCGTCGTGTTCCTGAGCTTCAGGAACACGACGAACTGAAGTTCGGAGATTTACAGTATGATACGCAGCAGAATATTCTCGCCTGCAGAGGAAAATCCTGTACGCTTTCCAGAAGGGAGGGGGATTTGATGGAGCTGTTCCTGCGCAATCCCCGGCAGACTCTGCCCAGGGGTGTGATTTTGTCCCGGGTATGGGGAAGTGCTTCAGAAGTGGAAGAAGGCAATCTGGATAATTATATTCATTTCATCCGCCGCAGGCTGAAAACCGTGGAGAGCCAGGTGAATCTGAAGACTATGCGGGGGATTGGGTATCGGCTGGAGGAATCTTATGTTTAAAAAACTTCATCTGCAGCTCACGATTTTCTGTACATTTGTCACCAGTCTGATTATGATAGTCATGATGTGTATCTGTCTGTATATTCTGCAGGCAGATGCTTCCAGGCAGAGTTTTTTATCTTTTGAGAAAAATGTGGTGTCTATGATTTCCTATCTGGAAAGCCAGCAGGTGCTTTCTCATCGATGGCTGCGGGAATTGGAGAATAATTCCCATTTTCTCATATCTATTTTTGACGGGGACACCCCTTTATTTTTTAATTCCCTCAATGATTACGAAGATAAGAACCGCCTGTTTCAAATGGCAGGCGAACAGGCAGCTGAGAAATTGGGAGAAATTTCCCAGGATTCCTTGGGCAGTCTGCCCCAGTCCCAGAATGTGTGCTTTACCCTGCATGCCAAACAGGAGTATTATGTTTCCGTGGCAGCTGTCGCCGGAAAGTCCCGGCCCCTTCATGTGATTACATTATATTCTCTGGAGGATGAGCAGCGCGTTGCAAAACGGCAGCAGATTGTATTTTGCTCTGCTGTTCTAACGGCCATTGTTCTTTTTGCCCTTTTTTCCTGGTATTTTACAGGGCGTGTATTGGCGCCTATTGAGAAGAGCCGCAGGCGTCAGACTGAATTTGTGGCCGCCGCTTCCCATGAACTGAGGGCACCTTTGACTGTCATTCTCTCCAGCCTCTCTGCAATGAAACAGGCACCTGAACCGAAACAACAGCTTTTTGCCAATCATATCCAGGAGGAAGGACAGCGCATGAAGAGGCTGATTGGAGATATGCTTTCTCTGGCAAATGCAGATAACAATCACTGGAGCTTTTATCCTTCCGTTGTGGAGCCGGACACTCTTTTGCTGGAGGTGTATGAGCGGTATCAGCCCCGGGCCTGTGAAAAAGGAATCCGCCTGGATATTCACCTGCCTGAGTCTGCCGTGATTCCTCAGAAATGGGATGCAGACCGTATGGCGCAGGTGCTGGAGATTCTCCTGGACAATGCTCTCTCCTATACACCTTCCGGTGGCTGCATCCAGATGAGTCTTCTCCAGAAGCGGGATTATACACAGTATCGGGTGACTGACAACGGCCCCGGAATTCCCGACGACAAAAAAGCCGCTGTCTTTCAGCGGTTTTACCGTGCAGACCCTTCTCACCATGACAAAAATCATTTTGGGCTGGGACTTTGTATTGCAGAGGAGATTGTGCGGATGCACAAGGGAAAGATTCATGTGGAAGATGCACCGGGAGGAGGAGCTGCATTTTGTATAACTATTGTATCACAAAAATCAACAAAATTCAAGACTGGCACTGGTTTTCATACAGTGCTATAATCAGCTTCCAGGATTTTTATAGTAGTATGAATGACTCTTGGAATCAGGAACAAAAAGACTCAGAGAGGACATTATGAAAATTGGGGAGGAATGTGCTTGAATCAGGATTGGATCGTTTTATTACAGCAGCAGAGTCAACTGGGGAAAGTGATGGAGACAAATCAGAAGACAGCTCCTTACGGGCTGTTTTTAAGTGAGCAGGACGCAGAGCTTCTTATAGAGGAACACCATCATGCTCTGCAGGAGCAAAAAAGAGTGGAATTCGGCGGGGGAATTACCCCCAAAATCATTTATGAATTTTGTGATTCTGATTTTATTGACCAAAATAACTATGTGGATACCATCATAAAGCTGCAGGAGATTTTTTATCTGTACAAGAATGAAATGCAGGATGAGATTACAGATGATGAACTTCTTCATTTTATGAAAGAGCAATTTGAAAAGGTGTGCTTCGGAGACTTGGAATATCTGGAGGGGACATGCCTGAATATATTTGCCCAGGCAATCCGTGCAGGGTACCGGGGATATAAAAGCTCGGAGGGACGCGGAGAGTATTTTCAGTTTGATGAAGTGCTCAGATGGGATTATGAGTTGTATCAGGAAACGCTGAGGGAACTTTGCTGGAGGTAGAGGCGTATGTTTGAAAATATGGAAGAACTGCTGCCTGTGACAGCTAGACTGGCAGAACAATACACTTCTTATGAGAGCACGTCAGTGACTTATGAAAGGGCACAGCAGCTGATGGAAGCTGTATTATATTGCATTCATGAAGCAGAGCAGTCAGGCAATGGTATTGTGACGGCAGAACAGAAGACAGCGCAGTACCTATATGAAACAGGTGTGTCTTGTGTGAAACGCAGGACGAAAGAAGCTCTGGAACTATATAATGAGATCTCAGCAGAATTTAACCATTATGAAAACCACTGTCTTTATGACACTTTTGTGGAAGGACTGCCAGAATTTTTTAAATGGTACGATGTGAAATTCTGCCCTCAGGATACCATTATCACACTGGATTATCCGGTTCTGAAAGATATTTCAGGATATACAGGAATTGATAAAATCTATGAATTTATCAGATGTATACAGATGGAGCAGGGGTTTTTGAGTATTTTTCCAGAGGATTTTGTCCTACAGGTGTTGTTTCGGTATGACAAAGAGTACAGAGAGCTGATAGACAATATCTGTGAAATTGTTCTGTCATGGGTGGCGGTGTATATTCTGGCGGGAAAACCCCTGTCAGAAGAAAATCTTGACGGGGCAGATCACCAAATCATACAGGAAATATTCGAGACAAACAAAATGGAGGATATTTGTGGCCAGTTAGGACTGAAAGTGTCAGCCATGGTTGAGAAATACCGTCCCAACAGCAGGGGGCTGACACAATATCTTCTTGGCTCAATACGAGGGATTGCTGTCCGGCTGAAACACGGCGTCCGGGCAGGGAATCCGTTTGGGATAAGGTAACAATGGCATATCGTTCTTCACAGCGGCTGCATATCTGCCAAAAAGTGGAGATTTATATATAATGAATTTTCACGGGTTCAAGATTGTTTTATTAGCTGTTGCGGCTGATAAACAGCCGCTCTGAAGAATGATATGCCATTATGTTGTGTTTTAAAAATAATCTATTTTCACTTTCTTTCCCATTTTTGTCAGGCAGCGGGAGAGTTCGTCTACAATGTGCATTTTAATATTAAACTGAATAGGCAGTCTGGGGTTCTGATGGGCCGGGTTTACGGCACGCCCTGCAAAGAAATTGATATCCGTGGCATCTTCAAACAGCATTCGTGCGATTTGAGACGCCCCGTCGTTTTTTGTGTTCCATTCACTGTACCGCCGGTTCTGCCCCAGATAGTCCTGAGCGTATTCCAGGACATGGCTCAGTGTGATCACACCCTCCGTGACCAGATCTACACCTTTTAATTGTGCGGTGGGCGGCACATCAGGTTTAATA
This sequence comes from uncultured Lachnospiraceae bacterium, assembly GCA_910588825.1. Lineage (GTDB taxonomy): Bacteria > Bacillota > Clostridia > Lachnospirales > Lachnospiraceae > MGBC164599. The sequence continues at coordinate 46,771 of CAJURF010000005.1, read as the reverse complement.
GATTCCAGCTCAGGCACCAATGTCTCATGGAGGTAATCAGCGGCGATGGTGGAGGTGGTCCCCCCGCAGATGATATACTTTGCCTTTTTGGAAAAGAACAGGGACATCATACGGTTGTCTTCACTTCTGTCAAAGGGCGGCCCCACCATTAAATGCAATGGAGCTTTCTGGCGAAGACGGATCACACAGGCGGTGGCATCATCTTCGGGCGTTCCATCGTACATATGATTGATCTCTTTTAGCAGCATGGAAACAATAGTTTTGGCTGTATAACTGCTTTTGAAGTGAGATTTTATAAAATCAAAAATGCCTTGGCGCCCCCAGCCGAAAGGACTTAGTTTTGCGGCACCTGCATGGGTGATTCCGTCACTGACAGCTATAAACATATCATTTTCCTGCAGGCCGATCTGAGCGCGGTAGATTTTTTTGCTGCCTATTTCCATCGTGGAATAGGCAATTTTGCATGGGTTTCCATTTCTCACAAGCAGAATTTTGGGGTCATCATACTGGATGATCTCCGCATACTCATTCTGAATGAGCCGGATGATGGTAAACGTAGAGTAGCCGATTCCGCGGACAGAACAGATGGGCAGCGTGCTTGCGATGGTTTCCACAGCATCCTTTAAGGGGAGCCCTTCGGCCAGCAAAGTGGAAATGATCTTGGAAGTCAGTGTGGAGAGAATTCCCGCTTTTACACCGCTTCCCAGTCCGTCAGCCAGTACCACTACTGTGGAATTGTCATCTGGCTTCACCATTTCTACATGGTCTCCGCAGATTTCTTCTCCTGCATGGCTCAGGCTTGCATAACTGATATCGGCATACAGGTTATTTGGATTCTCTCTCAAAAGCAATCGACTCCTTCAGTTTTGTCAGTGCGACTTTTGTCTCAGCAGTAGTTTCACCCAGAAGGGAAGCGATTTCCTGTACAATGCGCGCCTGCTTCATCACAACCCGGTCCGTCAGCTCTGCTGTGTGGCGGCTCAGCTTTTCCTTCTCGAGCATATTGTGTTCCGCCTCTGTCACATCCAAAAGGATGGCAAGGAGGGTGTGGGCGGTGGGATTATGTATGATCGACATTTCCAGGTATTTGTCGATTTCCGGATAGTAGTCTCTGTAATTGCGGACTTCCCTTCTTCCCTCCAGAACATCCTGGAATGCATCCGGGTCCATGATGTAAATTACGTGGCTTCCAAGAACATCCTGTTTATTCTCTACCTGAAGCATTTCCATGGCGGCCGGGTTGATTTCCTGTACTTCATAGTCTTCATTGAGAACCAGTATGCCGTTGGGAACATTTTCCAGTATATTGCTGGTAAGCTGCTCGGCATTAGCCATTAAAAACGGCAGGCACATGTTCAATTCGGCCTTTCCCTGGCAGACTGCCGCGGCTTTTTCACGGCAGGTGTCGTAACCGCAGGAACCGCAGTTTAGTTCATCTTCAGGCTTTTGCTTTCCGGTTTTTAACAGAACGTCCTCAATCTCTTTTCTGGAAGGGGTTTTCCGGCTGTATGGCAGTGGGGAATACGTTTTTGCCAGCAGCTTTTCTTCCATAGGTTCTGTTTTAAAATCTCTCGGTCCGGCAAAGTTTACCACAGACTGGAAATGCCGGACAGGAGAGTGCCTGTACTTTTCCATTACCGGGCCGCCGATGCAGCTGCCGGTACAGGCTGACATTTCGATGAAACAGTGGGTGATATTTCCTTTTCGGATATCGTCCAGCGCAGACGCGCAGTTGTGGATGCCGTCCACAGCCATATAGGTATACTCCGTGTCCGATGGAATATCCATGGTCTTTAAAATGCCTCCTGCAGTGGGAAACAGGCGGGCTCGGCTGTTGGGATTTCGTCTGTGGCTGATATCGCCGTGCTGTTTTAGACGGATGTTCTTTTCCGCAAACATACGTGCCAGCTCTTCGAAGGTGAGGACAGCGCTGATGGATGTGCCCTGAGCTTCCTCTTTCTTGGCGGGGCAGGGGCCGATAAAGATAACCGCCGCATCCGGCTCCCTGCGTTTGATATCGATTCCGTGGGCAATCATGGGGGACACCACAGGTGAGAGGCAGGGAAGCAGAGTGGGGTAGTATTTCTGAATCAGAAGATTCACAGAAGGACAGCAGGAGGTAATGATCAGGTCCTGCTTCGCGTCTGCCAGCTGCTTTTCGTATTCCTTTTTTACGAAAGTTGCGCCTATGGCGGTTTCTTCCGCATCAGTAAAGCCCAGCTGCCGCAGTGCTTCTCTCATGCGGGGAAAACCGATTCCTTCAAAATATGCGGCAAATGAGGGAGCCACACTGGCTATAATGGGATGATTGCCGCAGAGAATCAGTCTGACTTCCTTGATGCCATCTGCAATTTCCTTGGCATCCTGGGGACAGGCTGTCAGACATTGGCCGCACCAAATGCAGGCATCCTGTATAATATGTGCCTGGCCGCCTGTGAAGCGTATGGATTTTACGGGACAGCTGCGGATACATTTATGGCAGTTTTTGCAGTTGGATTTTTGCAGCTGTATAATGTTATGGGCATTGTGCTCCATGTTACTTTTTTACCTCCTCACGAAATCTGGGAAGAATCTTATTCTCAAAAAAATCGTGGACTGTGTCTGCAGAAACCGAATAATGCCGGCCGTCGGCCAGTACATTGACACCATGCTGGCATTTGCCCATGCAGAAGGCTCCGTTCAGTTCGATTTTGCTCTGCAGTCCGTAGCCGGAGATCAAATTCTGGAGTTTCCGGATTACATGGCGGGAACCCTTAATATGGCATGAGCTTCCGATACACACAGTTATTTTCAGCTTCAATGCCTTTTTGGCAGTCCCTGGCGGTTTCAGCCACCCCTCAATCAGCCTGGCCTTGTCCTCTTCGTTTTTTTTGGGCAGCCCAGCTGCCGCAGCGATGGGAATCCACTCCAGAATCTCATCTTTGCGGGTGTGGCTGATCTGGCAGTAAGTATTCAGATAATCTTCGGCCGGTTCCTCCCCGTCCTTCAGCCAGAAATAGAGATATGTGTTTGCCGCATCTGCGGCCGCATTCCCCTGACAGGCACAGGCCCAGTCTACGATGTAAGGGCTCTGTCCCCTGCTTATGATTACATTGGACGGGTTGAAATTCCCATGGCATATTTTAAACCGGTTTTCCGGAGCCTCATCCTGGCTCAGGCGGTTCAGCTTGTCGTGAAGGGTTCTGCGCATGGAAGCGTCTAGACAGCAGTTCTGGATTCCCCGGTGGAATCTGTCATGGATAGGCTCCAGCATCACAGACTTTTTGGTATGTATTTTCAGCTGAAGTTTGATTAAAAGGTTCAGATATCCGCTTCTTTTCTGCGGCGATTCTTCCATCAGCTTCTGCAGTGTGGGGCCTTTGACGTGCTGGGTCAAAATGGTCCACTGCCCTTCAAATTTCATAACCTCCAGAAATTCCGGAACAGGAAGGCCTGTCTCCTCTGCGCAGGCATAATTAAGCGCTTCTTTTAAAACGCCTGTTTTTGGATAATTTTTTTCGAAAACTTTCAGGGCAATATCCCCATCCTGGTACACGGTTTTGGAAGTTCCGATGGCAATAATTTTGTCTGCAGAAATCCGGTTCCCGTAAGCGTTCATCCCATCACCATCCTTACAGAACATTATAAAGACCCTCCCTATATAAAATGAAATGCAAAAAGGGCATACCAATATGTAATTGTTGATATTCCCTGAAATCTGCAATATTTATAACATGCGTTTATATTTCATCAGTTCATCGATGAAAGCCAGATCCATCTGAGAAAAGCTGTAGTCTTTTTTGTACACAAGCACGTCTTTATAAGTACGCTGTACATCATGGCATACTTTTTGAACCAGACTGTATTTATTCAAAATCTGAGAGGGAATCTTAGATACCCACTTAAAAGCATGGGGCATTTTCTCGAGAAGCCCGAACTGGCTGCCCCGCTCATAGAGAATAATCTGTTTGTTAATATGCTCCTTTAATTCAGTTTTTTTCACTTCATTTTCCGGAACCAGCGGTACAAAGAAATCTCCGTGGGTGATTTGTACCAGGGGATTTAAGTCCTGGAGGCAGACTGTTTCCTTCAGGGCGAGAGGGTTTTCTTTTGAAATCAGCGCCAGTGGATGAAATTCACAGACCATCTCAAAAAACAATCCTTTTTCGATCATTAAATCTTTGAAATACTGGTCATAAATGGACTGGTAGCGGATGATTCCCAGCTGGAAGTTATTGTGCAGAATGTTGTCAATGGTCTGACGGGAGTCCGTCTCCTTGTAAATGATTTCCATATTCTGTGAGAAAACATGTCGGGCCATAAAATCCTCAAATGCACAGGAGATGTAGCTGGCACGGGGCACTGATATGGAGAACTGCATGTCTGCATGTTTATCTTTTTGATAAATAGACTCCACCAGGGAAATCTGTTCCATTATGGTTTTGGCGTACATGAGGAATTCCTCCCCCTGCTCTGTCACAGAGATTCCCTTTGAAGTACGTTTAAAGATTTCAATTCCCAGTTTTTCTTCCAGCTCACGGATGGAACGGCTCAGATTCGGCTGGCCCATGTACAGGTTTTCAGCGGCTTTTGTGATAGACAGAGTTTTTGCAACTTCCAGTGCATATCTTAAATGTGTAATATTCAGCAATTTTCCTCCCTGCCTTTCTGCTGTAGCAGTATTTTACACGGTCAAAAATCGTTTATAAATGAAATATAGCATATTAGAGAAAAAAATACAATGCAAAATGGAAGATTGAAAGAACAGATGGTTTATGGTAGTATGGTAATAAATTGATGTAAATGGAATGATTTACCGCTGGCCTGGCTGGCAGATTTTTAAATAGGGGGTGTATGACATATGATAGGTTCAACCAGTACGAAGCCCATGTCCGGCGGACTGAGGGACAAAGAACGGCATGTGGTATTTCTTGATATTGACGGGGTTCTTCAGCCCTGCAGCAGCCAGAAACGTTTCGACCATAACCTGATACAGACGAGGGCGGATATTGCAGAGAAAATGGGCGACAGCCGTTATCTGGAACTTGATAAATACGATGTGGCGGCGGTCTATTATGACTGGCACAAGAAAGCGGTTGAGAATCTGCGCCGTCTGCTGGAAGAATGCGGCGCCGAGATAGTCATATCCTCTGACTGGAAGCGCTCTAAGTCCTTGGAACAGCTGAAACTGCTGTTTGGCATCCATGGTCTGGATTCCTATATTACAGGCATGGTTCCCTATGACTTCCATACGCTAAAAAAGGACGAGATCGGGGCATATCTGGAAGCACATCCAGGGCTGAATTCTTATGTGGTTCTGGATGACCTGAATATGGAGAAGTATTTCCGCGGGCACATGGTCTGCACCGGATATGCAAGCTTTCTCACGGAAGATGCTGTGCGGAAAGCAGCACGTATTTTGGAGTTTGGCCCATGGTGGGAAGAACTGTATCACCAAAAAACATCGCCGGAGATAATCGGCAGTGCTGCCCGCATCAAAGACCATTATAAAAAAGTGATTTTCCTGGATGTGGACGGAGTGCTTAATGATGACGGGCCGGAGAGGAACGACCAGGGGATTGTGATAGATCAGGGATATATCCGCAATCTCAATAAAATTATCGAAAAAACAGGTGCAGAGGTTGTGCTCTCATCTTCGTGGCGGTACAGTTATGGCAAATATGCCCGCCAGGGATTTCATGGGGATGACGAAAATGTGGAGATTTTTCTGAAAAGGCTGGACATGTATGATATCCAAATCCCGGGAATTACTCCCTATCTTTTCAATGGACACGATATGCGGCCGTTTGAAATTGCCTCCTGGCTCAGCCGCAGGCCGGAAGTGGAAAATTTCGTCATACTGGATGACGAAACGTTCTGGGACTGGAAGTGGCTGAAACCCCATGTGGTATGTACATCCAAAGAGAGGAAATATCAAAAAGGCAGCTTTGTAAAAGGTCTTGACGAGAGATGTGCACAGATGGCGGTTGAGCTGCTGAAATCGTAACTTGACTAGAATCTGGGAATGCTCTATAATACATCTGAATGCAAATATCTGTGTAATATGGAGAATTCAGGCATGATTAAGAGTATGACTGGCTTTGGACGGATGGAGATCCAGGATGAGAGCCATAAATTTACAATTGAGTTAAAGACGGTAAACCACCGTTATCTGGACATAAGTGTGCGCCTTCCCAGACAGCTGGGTTTTTTTGATACTGCTGTACGCAATTATCTGAAAAAACATCTGTTGAGGGGCAAGGTGGATGTATATATATATTATGAAGACTATTCTGCGCAGAAAGTTCTGTTGAAATATAATCAGGAGCTGGCACAGCAGTATCTGGATTATTTTAGACGGATGGAGAGAGAGCTGGGGGTTCCCAATGATATTACCTTGTCATCTCTGGCACGGCTGCCGGAAGTATTTGTTATGGAAGAACAGGGCAGGGATGAAGATTCCCTGTGGAAGCTTTTGGAACAGGGGCTTGCGAAAGCGGTGGAGGGTGTGACGGTATCCCGGGAACGGGAAGGGGCTCATCTGAAAGAAGACATTCAGCATAAACTGAGTTCTCTGGAAGAAAAGGTGGCTGTAATTGAAAGACGTTCCCCCCAATTGCTGTCCGCATACCGTGAGAAGCTGGAGGAGAAAGTCAGGGAGCTGGCACAGGACACTCAGATAGAGGACAGCAGAATCGCCGCAGAGGTGGTTCTCTATGCGGACAAAATATGCAGTGATGAGGAGACGGTGCGGTTAAAAAGCCACATTCAAAATATGGCGCAGGTTTTGGAGGAAGAAGGCGGTGTGGGAAGAAAGCTGGATTTTCTTGCCCAGGAAATGAACCGTGAGTCCAATACGATTTTATCTAAGGCCAATGACCTGGAAATTTCTAATATAGCCATTGAATTAAAGACAGAGATTGAAAAAATCCGGGAGCAGATTCAAAATATTGAGTGACAGCAGTACAGTAAGGGGGCGCAGATGGCCAGATTAATCAACATCGGTTTTGGCAATGTGGTTAATACAGATAAAGTGGTGGCAGTGGTCTGCCCGGATGCGGCGCCGGTAAAACGTTTGATTCAAAATGCAAAAAGCTTGGGGAGCCTGGTGGATGCCACCCAGGGCAGGAAGACGAAGGCGGTGATTATCACTGAGGGAGAAAAGATCATATTGTCCGCCCTGCAGCCAGAGACGATTACCAGGCGTTTTTCTGAATATGAAGTAAAGGGCAGAGGAGATGAGCATGAATAGAGGGATTCTTGTAGTAGTATCCGGATTTTCAGGCGCAGGCAAGGGAACACTGATGAAACGTCTGATGGAAAAATATGACGATTATGCGCTGTCTGTTTCTGTGACTACCCGGTCTCCCAGAGAGGGAGAAAGAGAAGGGCGGGAATACTTTTTCCGCACCCGGGAAGAATTTAAAGAACTGATAGCACAGGAACAGCTGATTGAATATGCCAGGTACGTGGACAATTACTACGGCACGCCCAAAGAATATGTGGAAAATCAGCTGAATGGCGGAAAAGACGTGGTATTGGAAATTGAGATCCAGGGGGCGCTGGAAGTCAAAAAGAAAATGCCGGATACCCTGCTTTTGTTCGTGACGGCGCCCAGTGCCCAGGTGCTGAAAAATAGACTGGAAGGGCGCGGGACAGAATCACCGGAACTGATAAGAAACCGGCTGGAGAGGGCCTGTGAGGAGGCAGAGGGCATTTCCGGGTATGATTACCTGTTGGTCAATGAGAAACTGGAAGAATGCGTGGACCTTATGCATGGAATTATCCAGAGTGAGCATTACCGGATATCCCGCCAGCAGACATTTGCGGCGAATATTGTCCAGGAATTGAAGGCATTTGTGAAAGGAGAATAAGAGTATGATTCACCCATCGTATTCAGAACTGATGCAGGAAGTGAACAAGGAGACAGAGATCGACGAGCCGCCTGTGGTCAACAGCCGGTATTCTATTGTACTGGCTACCAGCAAGCGTGCCAGACAGATTATCGGAGGAGATACTCCTTTAGTCCCCCGCGCCAATGGAAAGAAGCCGTTGTCGGTTGCCATTGAAGAATTATACCGGGGCGAGGTAAAGATCATGCCGGAAGACGGCAGAAAAGACGAAGGCGGGCTGACAGAGATGGAAGCATTACAAGAGGATATGGAAGAAATGGTCCAAGAGAACGCTGAGATAGAAAACAGCGGGGTGGAGGATACCGAGGATGCTGACATTGCAGAAGAATATGAGACAGAAGAAATATCCGCCATGCACTGACACAGATAGGAAGCATTTAGTGTCCGTGTATTTTTGAACTGGTATATTGGATAGGCTGCTGTACAGGAAAATGGTTCCTGTATGTCAGCCTTTTCGAGTATATACAGATTCCGAGAGTATATGGAATGATAGAGGAGGAATTTAATGAAGAGAGTTTTATTCATATCCCTTGGGTGTGATAAAAATCTGGCGGATTCAGAAGAAATGCTGGGGCTTTTGGCGGCTCACGGCTATCAGATCACTGATGATGAAACATGTGCAGATGTAATCGTGATTAATACCTGCTGCTTTATCGGGGATGCCAAGGAAGAGAGTATTCAGACTATACTGGAGATGGCGGAGTACCGGAAAGCAGGTTCCTGTAAAGCTCTTCTGGTCACTGGATGTCTGGCCCAGCGTTATCAGGAGGAGATTGCCAAAGAGATTCCAGAGGTGGACGTGGTGCTGGGAACTACGGCATTGGAAGGACTGCTGGAGGGGCTGGAGGCGGCTCTTTCGGGGAACCATTATGAAAAATACGAAGACATTGACTATCTTCCCAGGATTTCGGCAAAGCGTATCTTGACCACAGGGGGGCATTACGCCTGCTTGAAAATCGCGGAAGGGTGCAGCAAGCACTGCACATACTGCATCATACCCAGCCTGCGGGGAAAATATCGCAGCATCCCTATGGAACGTCTTCTGGAACAGGCACAAGAATTAGCGGCAGAAGGTGTGAGGGAACTGATTCTTGTGGCACAGGAGACAACGATATACGGGCAGGACCTGTACGGGGAAAAGTCCCTGCACCGGCTGCTCGCCCAGCTGTGCAGAATTTCCGGATTGGAATGGATACGAATCCTGTACTGTTATCCCGAAGAACTGTACCCTCAGCTGATTGATACCATTGGCAGAGAACCGAAAATATGTCATTACCTTGACATCCCCATTCAACATGCCAGCGATTCCATTCTGAAACGCATGGGAAGAAAGACTTCCCGGTCAGAATTGGAGGAACTGATAAGAAATCTGCGTCGTGCCATTCCGGACGTGGTTCTGAGGACAACGCTGATTACTGGTTTTCCGGGAGAAACCCAGGAGGACCATGAACAGCTTCTGGAATTTGTCCAGTCAATGGAGTTTGAGCGGCTGGGAGTTTTCACTTATTCGCCTGAAGAGGGTACACCAGCAGCCGCCATGGAGAATCAGGTTCCGGAGGATGTGAAAGAGGCTAGGAAAGCGGAGCTGATGGAAATACAGCAGGAGATTTCTTTGAAAAAAGGCCAGGGAAGAGTGGGCGAAACACTTTTATGTATGGTAGAAGGAGCCATTCCCAGGGAAGGTGCCTATGTGGCCAGGACTTATGCAGATGCACCGGATGTGGACGGTTATCTTTTTATCAACACCGGTGAGCAGCTGATGTCCGGTGATTTTGTCCAGGCTCGGGTGACTGGGGCTTTGGAATATGATCTGATAGGAGAGTTGGTACAATGAACACACCAAATAAACTGACGCTTTTACGTTTTATTCTGGTTTTCCCCTTTGTAATTCTCATGCTGGGAAATTGGGGAGGAGAGTGGAAGAAATGGATCTGTCTGGGGATTTTCTGTATTGCCAGTGCCACAGATGCCCTGGATGGGTACATTGCCAGAAAATACGATTTAGTAACTAATTTTGGAAAATTTATGGACCCTTTGGCGGACAAACTGCTGGTATGCTCTGCCCTGATCTGTCTGATGGCACAGGAGCGTCTGCCTGTGTGGGCGGTTCTGATTATCATTGCCCGGGAATTTATCATCAGCGGGTTTCGTCTGGTGGCCTCTGACAACGGTATTGTGATAGCAGCCAGCTATTGGGGAAAAATAAAGACTATCTGTCAGATGGTGATGATCATTGTGCTGATTGCGGATTTAGGCGCCGGTATGGTGATGGCAGAGCAGATTTTGATTGGATTGTCTGTTGCGCTGACAGTGATCTCTCTGGCAGATTATTTATATAAAAATAAACAAGTATTGTCTCTGCAGGATTAGTACGTGTTTTGCGTATCAGAAGAAAGGAGCAGGTATGGACGGAGAATTAATATCTGTAGGCACAGAAATTTTATTGGGGAATATTACAAATACCAATGCGGTATTTCTTTCAGAAATGTGCGCCCGTCTGGGGATCTCTTTGTATTATCATACAGTAGTAGGAGATAATGAGGGACGTTTGAGGGAAATATTAAAGCAGGCATGCAGCCGGTCTAAAGTGGTAATTGTAACGGGAGGACTCGGACCCACAGAAGATGACCTTACAAAGGAGACAGCGGCGTCTGTGCTTGGATATAAACTGGTAGAAGATGCCCACACCAAAAAGCGGATTGAGTCCTTTTTCAAAAGTTATGTGAAAAATAACAAGAACAAGAAAATTACAGAGAATAACTGGAAACAGGCTCTGGTTCCAAAAGGGGCAAAAGTACTTGACAATCACAATGGAACGGCGCCTGGACTAATTATGGAACACAGCGGGGGGATTGTCATTTTGCTGCCTGGTCCTCCAGGAGAGATGAAGCCCATGTTCCAGGAATCTGTCTACCCTTATCTGCACAAAATGCAGCCAGAAATTATTTATTCCCAGATGGTGAAAATCTGCGGGATTGGGGAGAGTCAGGTGGAAGATGATATCAAAGACTTGATCAAAAAGCAGAAGAATCCCACCATCGCACCCTATGCAAAAACCGGGGAAGTCCATCTTCGTGTGACAGCCAGGGCAAAAGATGAAAAAGAAGCCAAAAAAATGTGCAAACCGATTGTCCGGGAGTTAAAAGCCAGGTTTGGAAAAAATATCTATGCGGCAGAAGAGGAGAAGACGCTGGAGGACGCAGTTGTAGAGCTGCTTGCCAGCCAGAATCTGACGCTGGCTGCGGCAGAATCCTGTACCGGCGGTATGCTGGCAGCGCGTATTGTAAATGTGCCGGGGGCATCTAAGGTGTTGAAAGAAGGATTTGTGACTTACAGTGACCGGGCAAAAAGAAAACGTCTGCTGGTAAAAAAAGGAACTTTGGCCAAAGAGGGGGCCGTCAGCAGCAAGACGGCCAAGGAAATGGCGAAGGGAGGCTGCTTCGCCTCGGGAGCAGATGTCTGTATATCCATTACCGGCATTGCAGGACCGGATGGCGGCAGTAAGGAAAAACCCGTGGGAACCGTCTTCATGGGCTGCTGTTATAAAGGCGATGTATATGTGAAAGAGTTTCATTTTACAGGGAACAGAGAGAAAATCCGGGAGTATACCACAGTAAACGCACTGATCTTCCTGAGAGATACCATATTGCAGAATTTTAAAAAGAAATAGGATATGGTCAGCGTTTCATCAATTTCATCAGAGATACAATTTTATCCATACGGGCGGCCTCTTTTGGAGATTTTCCCATTTTCATAACTTCAATAATGGCATTGATTTCATCGGAAGAGAAATGAATGCCATTTTCTTTTCCCTGTGTGGCGGCTGCCATTAAAAAGGGCAGCATATCAGATTGGCTTTTGTTCATGCCCTGGTCAGCCAGTCCCTGCAGCATCTGCAGTTTCTCTTTATCCAGGCCTGCCAGCCGTGGGTTGTTCATCCATTGTCCGTTTTGCTGATTTTGATTTTCATTCATATTAAATCACCTGCCTTTCATAAATGATCTGGGTCTTGGAAAAGTTCTGCCATCTGCAGCATAGCAAATATCTGTATTACCTGGTCGATATTCTGCTGGGCGGATTTGCTGCAGAAGGGGCGGATCTCATTCAGAATATCCAGAGGCTGCATGGAGGAGGCAGAGTCTGACCCGCATATGCGCATCTCTTCCCCTTGGTTTGGCATCAGGTTCATGGTGTTGTGAAGTTCCCTCACCTTGGAATAGATAGAGAGAAAACGCTGGCCATGGGGGGAAACATAGGGGATGATTGCCTTTAATATCTGCAGCTGGTCGTCGCTGACCATTTGATCCAGGCCAGTCATAGGAGTACTATCTTGTTGATTCATATTTTTCCTTTTTGCTAATTCTATGATTTCTCTCATTAGGATATGACAGGGGACTGGAAAATGACATATGATAAACAAGATAGCTGGTGCAGATAGCGGATAACTGCAGCACTAGTTATTAAACCATCAGAGAGGAGATTAAAAAAATGAGATCAGGAAAGGAAAACCGGCGGGATTCACAAAGCCGTTTTGTATTAGAGGGAAATGCTTTATATGAGATAGATGAGGAATGTATGAGAAGAAAGGCAAGAGGACGGCAGCCGGTATGGCCCAAAGAGAGAAATGGGCAGGATTCTTTTCATTTTCGAAAAATGTAAAAAACGGGCCGGGGAGTGAAATCCCCGGCCCGCTTATTGGGGCTGTTTAGCAGCCGCCGCCGCAGATGAGAAGCAGGAGAATGATCAGAACACAGCTGTTGTCAGCGCATCCACAGCCATTGCTGCTTCCGAAACCCATTCCGCCGCCGTTTCCGCAGAAGCACATTAAAATAATGATCCACAGAATACAGCTGCAGGAAGAACCGCCGCCAAATCCGTTCAAGAATCCCAGGCCGCTGCCGCATCCACATCCGCAGCTGTTATCCTGTTCACATCCACATCTCTCTTCACATCCACATCCACAATTTGTAGCAGCTAAATCACTCATTTCAAATCCTCCAAAATTTAATGTACACTTCATCATATGAGGATTTTCAGGTTTGGTTACAAATAATTTATGGAGATAAAAAAATGCTGAATACCTGATAAATGTCCAGAATTCCAAATCCCCATTCCCGGTTGGGATAGGTGAGAGCGGGATTCCTTCTGGCACCCCGTATAAAATAGGCCTTCAGTTCACTGGAATTAAAATAGCGGACAGGTGTCCGGGACAGCCCCCACTGCATCAACAGGGCGGCACATCCTGCGGTAAAAGCTGCCGCTATGGAGGAACCAGTGGCTGTTGTGTAACCTCCCCGGAGTTTTGGAACGGTAAGATCGACTCCCGGGGCGGTAATTTCCGGTTTGATATCCTGGATAGGAGTAAACCCTCTGCTGGAGTGGATATAAAGGGAGTCATTAGCAGCTTGATAGGCGGCTGTTGTTATGATTGGTACTGTATTGCCTGGAGATACAATGGTTTGAAATGGGTTAGGGTTGAGAAAAGTAATATCCGGTTTTACCATGCCATGCACAGGAAGCCACATATGGAAATGACCGGAAGTATAGTTACTACAATAAATGCGTATTCTCCATATGCCTTCCGTGGGGCGGAGAAAACGGAAAAAGATCACCTCTCCTCCGGATTCTGCTGCCACCAGGCCGTAAGCGATAAAAAGAGAGGTATTCTCCAAGATAAATGAGATCTCCTGGTTCTGGGAAAAACGCGCGGGTATTCGTTCCACCACTTCTCCGAGAGGAGAAACCAATCCCACAGAATAGATGTCCGGGGGATGCCCCCAGAATTCCATACTGAATCCTGGAGAATCAGAGGGAACCTGTATTTCTACTTCTTGATAGGAAGCGGGGTCCTGTATTTTTCCGCTGTAATGATGTGCTCTGTTTGCTTCGTTGCCTCCTGCGGTTACCACGCATATCCCAGGAGAGGTTTTCAATGCGTCCAGTGTATAGGCAAGAGGCCCGTCACCGATGTGTGCTCCCTGATTGGTGCCCAGGGCCATACAAATCACCAGCGGCATTTCCAGTTTAATGGAAATGCTGATTAGATAACTGATGGCCAGAAGAATGTCGTCCTCCTGAAACATAGGGCTGGTGCCATTAAACTGGTAAAAATCAAGTAAATATTGTTTGGCCCCTTTGAGTTTGACAACGGCCAGCCGGGAACGGGGAGCAACGCCTTGAAAATCATTTTTGTCATCTATGCTGCCCGCAGCTGTACCTGCCATATATGTGCCGTGGCCGTCGGTATCCCGGCTGGGTACAATCTCATATGGATTAGAGGAATGGAGTGCTTCCTGAATCTGTTCCCGGGTGTACTCACTGCCGTAGTAATAGCCTTCTGGGGGAGTTCCTGTCTGAATGCTCTGATCCCATATGTAGTCAATCCGTGTACTGCCGGAGGAATCCTGAAAAGCCGGGTGGGTATAATCAATACCGGTATCCAGAAATCCCAGCAGAACATTCTGTCCAGTGAGGCCCAGACCAGGTGAGGAACGGACCTGCAGTACACCGGATTTGGCCAGACTGGTAATATCCATCAGTGTGTAAACTCTGGGAAGATAGTTAAACAGATACTCTTTAAACATATACTCTGAAATATCGTCCCGGTTCCAGTGCAGAACGGTAAAATACCGGTTCAGAATCTGCGGGTACAGGCTTCCATCCTCCAGGATATCCTTTGGTGTGCTTCCGTTTGGAAAAATAAAGTTCCAGTAGTCATTGGATAGAATGACTTCTTTCATATCTGGCATAGTTCAATCATTCCGCGCAATCTATTTAGCTTCTATGTATTCTATGAATAATCAATACATAATTAGCACGAAAATTCCACACAGACTGTAATTGCATTTCGCGGTTTATGAATAGGAACCGTCATAAATTTCACTGGCAGGATCGTAATAGTAGTAATCGCCGCTGCCACTGTCATACAGGGAGCTGTCACTGTAATCGCTGTAAGTTTCTTCGTAACCGTAACCGGTTGTATCCTCACTTCCGTCTGTCCCATCGTCGAAGGTATTATTTAGGGCATTGCCAGTTCCGTCAGAGCTGTCTGTACCGGAAGTTCCCGATGAGGAACTGATATCGTTCAGCTCTGTTGCTGTATACACACCGTTGACAGCGGACATGGATGCCAGAGAGACAGTAATATTATTTCCCAGGGTAATGCCATTGGTGAGATTATCCACAGCACCTGTGGTTGAGCATATGTATTCTGTTCCTTCAGATGTCCTTACTGTTACATCCTCCATACTGGCTGCCACAATGGTTCCGGTAATTTTATTGCCGCCGGCAGAAGCCGCATTGGCAGAAGCACCGCTGTTTGCTGAAATTCCAGACGCCCCGGGGGTGGTTGTCCCATTGCTGGAAATTCCGGTTGACACATTTGCAGACACAGTAGGTGAAGGTGTTTCTGTGGCATCATCTTTGGAAGATTTATCGGATGGTGTAGGGGTTATGGCAATTGCAGTGGATTCGTCTTTTTTCTTTCCACATCCGGTCAAAGATACACAGAGAATTCCCATACATAAAATAATAATGGCTGACATAGTTTTTCTTTTCATGATTATACTCCTCAACACTTTTTTAGGATAGTTGTTTGTTTGCATAGTAAAACCAAATATATTGGCTGATTGTTACCATTATATTACGAAATTTAGTTTGCCGCAAGTCAGTTAGGGCAAAAAGTCATGAGGGAATAGATTTATTTGAACAATCCAGGAGCCGGCGAATAAGCTATAGAAAGAAAAAGTGCGGGGCTGCACTGGAGAAAATTGGATTATGAAAGACATTTTTCATCTGACAGGAAAAGGAATCGGTGTTGCGGTCATTGACACCGGAATCTTTCCCCATGTAGATTTTGATAATCGTATTATCGCTTTTCAGGATATGGAGCATGGAAGAAAGGAACCTTATGATGACAATGGCCATGGTACACATATTGCAGGGATTTTAGGAGGGAGCGGAAGCGCTTCCAGAGGGAAATGCCGGGGAATTGCTCCTGAATGCGATTTTATCGGCATCAAGGTACTGGATAAACAGGGAAACGGGAAAAAGGAACATGTACTGCAGGCATTTCAGTGGATTCTGGAAAATCATGTGAAATATCATATTCGAATTGTAAATATATCAGTAGGGACTACCTATCGCAGCGATGGAGACCACCGGATTCTTATTGACGGGGTGGACCAGGTGTGGGATGCAGGGCTGGTGGTGGTAGCTGCTGCCGGCAACGGAGGGCCGGCTCCAGGGACTGTCACCGCACCGGGAAGCAGCCGGAAAGTGATTACCGTGGGAGCCAGTGATATGCTCAGCGCAAGATATGGAAGTTCCGGAAGCGGACCTACCATGGAATGTGTCTGCAAACCGGATATTGTGGCTCCAGGCCAGCATATTCTGTCCTGTGCGCCCCAGAGAAGGGGGCGTCTCTATGTGAGAAAAAGCGGAACTTCCATGGCTACTCCGGTAATTTCAGGGGCAGCTGCCAGGATGCTGGAGTATGATCCCTCGCTGAAAAACGTGGAAATCAAAATGCTTTTAAAAGAAAGCGCTGTGGATGCAGGGTATCCACGGAACAGGCAGGGATGGGGGATATTTCATATGCAGAAATTCTTTCAGGCATATTATAAATTGTAGGAATCTATTCAGTACAGATGCGGTTATTCTTCACATACATGTTCCAGTCCCTGTCCCATAATCGTGGCTACGTGCTCATCGGCCAGAGAATAGTATATCGTTTTTCCATCTCTGCGGAATTTCACCAGAGACATCTGCTTTAAAATCCGAAGCTGGTGAGAGATGGCACTCTGGGTCATGGATAAGGTATCCGCAATGTCCTGGACACAAAGTTCCTGATTCAATAGAGAATGCAGAATTCTGATTCTGGTTGGGTCTCCAAAAACTTTGAATAATTCTGCCAGTTTGTATAAAGTATCATCATCTGTTGAATGATATAAGTTATTTTCATCCATAGCAAGCCTCCTGTCTTCTGAAAATTATTTTAATGGAAAATACCGGCAAGGTCAATTGTTAATTTGCAGTAACTATTCAGCAGGTGCTGTTTTGCTGGTAACGGTGAAGGTACAAAACCACTACAATTTGCAGTTAATTGTGCCGGCAGAAGTTTATGTTAATTAAACTTCCATAAATTCCTGAGATATTGGTTGACAAGTTGAAAAGACAATATATAATGAAATGTATAGGGGAAATGTCCTGCATTGTAATTGCAGACAGAAAACAGTAAGTGAAAGAAGACGGAGGAATTATTATGAAAAAAAAGTATTTACTGCTTGTGGGCATCCTGGCAGTCTGCTTTGTAATGGGCGGCTGCAAGAAGAAGTCAGAAGCTGATAAAGTCACTGCTGAGAAAGAACCGACGATTATAACGAAAGATGACAGTGTGTCCGGCCAGGTTGTGGAAATGGAGCAGGGCAGCAATATAGATAAATCCAAAATTACAAATATAATGGGAACAAAGACTGCTGCGTCTGGTGAGCTGGTAATTACAAATCTTACAGGGCACGAGATCAGTGAATTTTATGCCCGTCTTTCCACTGAAGAAGACTGGGGGGAAGATTATGTGGCAGGAAAATTCACATTAAAGAATAGTGATATGGCTCTGTTTTACTATGAAAAGGATGAGCAGGCATCAGCAGATGCAGCTGTGCAGTATGATCTGCGGGTAGTGTTCGCGGATGGTGCAGAGTCTGAATGTTATTTTAGAGAATTGACATTAAGTGATATTGAAGAACTCTCCTTGAATATTACAGACGGTGTCCCCTATGTGAAATACCAAAGCCTTTCCTCGAAACAGCAGGTTTCCACATTATCTGCGGCCAGAAAACGGATGGGTCTGCCGGAGTCTGCCAGTGGAAACGAAACAGACAGTTCTTCCAAACCGACCCCGGGAGTGACGGACAGCGGCACAGGCACCAATTCCAACACAGGTACGGGTTCAGATGGCGGCGGGAGTTCGACGCCTTCAGATTCTGGAACAGGAGATGTAACTGCAACACCAGATCCGGGCAGCAATTCAGGGGATGGCAGCAGCAGCGGCGATATACCGCCGGGAATGGATGGACAGGGAACGGACATGCGGGATACGGCCCAGGGCTATGTAGGACAGGATATGGACAGCCTGGTTGGACAGGTGGGGGATGCCAATGCTTCGGAATATGGTACAGATGAAGAAACGGGTTCTTCCATTGGATATTATTATTATGATGGTTTTACGGTTTCAACGATTGAAGGGGAAGATGGAAGCCAGACAGTTACAGGTGTCTGGTAGAAGAAAGGCATTGGATGATGAAAAAAATATTACTGAAGCTGAGCGGCGAGGCCCTGGCCGGAGATAAGAAAACAGGTCTGGATGAGGGCACAGTTATGGAAGTATCCAGGCAGGTAAAAGCAATCGTAGAAGATGGCATTCAGGTGAGTATTGTGATCGGCGGCGGCAATTTCTGGAGGGGAAGGTCCAGCAAAGCCATAGACCGGTGTAAAGCGGACCAGATCGGCATGATGGCTACTGTGATGAACTGTATCTATGTATCAGAGATTTTCCGTCACACCGGACTGGATACAGAAGTATTCACCCCATTTGTCTGCGGTGCATTTACCCGTTTGTTTTCAAAAGACGAAGCGGACAGGTGTCTGTCACAGGGCAAAGTAGTGTTTTTTGCCGGAGGTACAGGACATCCCTATTTTTCTACCGATACAACAGCAGTGCTGCGGGCGGTGGAGATGGAGACAGATATGATACTGCTGGCGAAAGCAGTAGATGGAGTCTATGACAGCGATCCGAAAGACAATCCAGAGGCAGAAAAGTATGACGAAATCCACATACAGGATGTGATAGACAAACAGCTGGCAGTGATGGATCTTACTGCGTCCATTATGTGTATGGAGAATAAAATGCCAATGCTGGTATTTGGGCTGAACGGGAAAGACAGCATCATTGAGACGGTGAGCGGCAGATTCTGCGGTACAAAGGTTCTTGTGTAAAAAAGTGTAACGGAAAATCCAGATTATAGAGGCATTCCGGGAACACTTAAAAATTAAGGGAGAAAAACAAATGGATGAAAGACTGCAAAAGTATGATGAGAAAATGACAAAGACGATGGGCAATTTGGAATCTGAGTATGCAACCATCCGGGCAGGGAGGGCAAATCCCAGAGTTCTGGACCGGTTGTCCGTAGATTATTATGGAGCTCCTACGCCTATCCAGCAGGTGGCAAATGTAAGTGTACCGGAGGCACGGATGATTCAGATTCAGCCCTGGGAACCGGATATGGTCAAAAAAATCGAGAAAGCAATCCTCACGTCTGATCTTGGGATTAATCCCACCAATGACGGACGGGTGATCCGCCTGGTATTTCCTGAATTGACAGAAGAACGCAGAAAAGAATTGGTGAAAGATGTGAAGAAGCGGGGAGAAGCAGCCAAGGTGGCACTTCGGAATATCCGCCGAGATGCCAATGATACGTTGAAGAAACTGGGAAAAGAAGATGTTTCTGAGGACGAAATCAAAGAGCTGGAAGATCAGGTGCAGAAAATGACGGATCAGTATGTGAAAAAAGTGGATGCTGCCATTGAGGAAAAATCAAAAGAGATTATGAAGGTATAATTTTTTTGAATCTGAACCAAATAACAGGGGGCTCATGTGAGACCCCCTTTCTTGTGTATGGGGAAAAGGAGAGTTGTATGGAGGTACCCAATCATATTGCCATTATTCTTGACGGCAACGGCAGATGGGCAAAGCGAAGAGGAATGCCCAGAGGATATGGCCATGTGAAAGGCTGTGAAAACCTGGAAAAGATTTGTGAGTATGCCAGCGAACTGGGGGTAAAATATCTCACTGTATATGCTTTTTCTACAGAAAACTGGAAGCGGTCCAGAAGTGAAGTAGAAGGGTTGATGAAACTTTTTCGGGATTATTTAAAAAAATGCATTAAGATATCCAGAAAATGGCAGATGCAGATGAGGGTGATCGGGGAAATATCCGCATTTGACCAGGATATTCAGAAAAGTGTGCATACGTTAGAAGAATTTTCCAGCCAGTTTGACAGACTGCATTTTCAACTGGCATTGAATTATGGAAGCAGAGATGAAATGATCAGGGGTATGAGAAAAATGGCGGCCCAATGCCAGACTGGAGAGCTTTCCCCTGAGGAGATTACAGAAGAACGGTTTGGAGACTATCTGGATACAGCAGGGCTTCCAGACCCGGATTTGATGATCCGCACCAGCGGGGAACTGCGTCTTTCTAATTTTTTATTGTGGCAGATGGCTTATACAGAATTTTATTTTACAGATGTGGCCTGGCCGGATTTTGACAAAAAGGAATTGGTCAAAGCCATTGAGCAATATAATAAAAGAGACAGAAGGTACGGCGGGGTAAAGGAGGAGCAGAATGTTTAAGGTGCGGCTGGCCAGCGGAGTTCTGCTGGTGCTGGCCATTCTTTTGCTGATTTTCCGCGGTGGGAGCGTGTTATATGTGTCTGTGGCGGCTGTCTCGCTGATTGGGATGCGGGAACTGTATCAGGCTGCAGGGGTTCATGGGGAAAAGATGGGAGTGCTGGAATTTGCCGGTTACTCGGGAGCACTTTTGTATTACTTGGCTCTGTGGTTTGGAATAGAAACATATGGTCTGCTGGCCGTATTGGCTGCACTGATTCTTCTGATGTCTGTCTATGTATTTACCTATCCCAAATATCAGGCAGAGCAGGTGATGGCAGCGTTTTTCGGTATTATGTATGTGGCGGTTATGCTTTCTTTCATATATCTGACACGGGTGCTGGAAGGAGGCATTTACCATGTGTGGCTGATCTTTCTTTGTTCCTGGGGGTGTGATACCTGTGCATACTGTGTGGGTGTTCTGTTTGGGAAACATAAAATGACACCGGTGCTGAGTCCGAAAAAGTCGGTGGAAGGCGCTGTGGGAGGCGTGGCAGGGGCTGTTTTACTGGGTGTTCTTTACGCTTATTTTACGAAAGGCAGCATGGCAGGTTACGGGGTTATCTGCGGGGCAGGTGCACTGCTTTCTATGATAGGAGATCTGGCGGCATCGGCAATCAAGAGACAGACAAAGATAAAAGATTACGGGAAATTAATTCCGGGACACGGAGGCATTTTAGACCGTTTTGACAGTGTGATTTTTACGGCTCCGGTTATTTATTTTCTGGTAGTGGTTTTGGCGGGGAGAGCCTTATGAAAAAAATAGCGATTTTAGGATCTACAGGTTCTATAGGTACACAAACTCTGGAAGTTGCCAGGCATAACGGAGATATTCAGGTATTGGGACTAACGGCAGGTTCCAATATCCGTCTGTTGGAAGAACAGATCCGGGAGTTTTCTCCTGTGGCAGTCTCGGTTATGGATGAAGATAAGGCCAGGGATCTGGCAGTACGTGTCAGAGATACAAATACAAAAGTCCTAAGCGGCATGGATGGTATGATGAAAGTGGCGGCACTGAAAGATACAGAAATTCTTGTTACCGCCGTGGTGGGAATGATCGGGATACGCCCCACAATAGAAGCCATACGTGCCGGGAAGGACATTGCTCTGGCAAATAAAGAAACCCTTGTGACAGCAGGACATATTATCATGCCTCTGGCACGGGAATACGACGTTTCTATTCTGCCTGTGGACAGTGAGCACAGCGCAATTTTCCAGTGTCTTCAGGGTGAATCTGCCCGTTCCCTGCGAAAGCTGCTGCTCACCGCATCCGGAGGGCCTTTCCGGGGATATGACCGAGAGCAGCTGGAGAAGGTGACCCTTTCAGATACCCTGAAACATCCCAACTGGGTGATGGGGCAAAAAATCACGGTGGATTCCGCAACTCTGGTGAATAAAGGGCTGGAAGTCATGGAGGCGTGCTGGCTGTTTCAGGTGGAAGTAGATCAGGTACAGGTGGTGATCCAGCCTCAGAGCGTCATCCATTCTATGGTAGAATTTGAGGACGGAGCAGTGATAGCGCAACTGGGCACACCAGATATGAAACTTCCCATTCAATATGCGCTTTATTATCCCCAAAGGCGGTTTCTGCCTGGAGAAAGACTGGATTTCGCCGCGCTGGGTTCCTTAACTTTTGAGGCACCGGCCTCAGATACGTTTCAGGGGCTGTCCATGGCTGTGGAGGCAGCCCGGGCCGGCGGCAGTATGCCCACAGTATTCAACGCTGCCAATGAGCAGGCTGTACGCAGATTTTTGAACAAGGAAATCCGTTTCCTGGATATTTATGATATGATCGGCAGTTCCATGGACAGACATCAGGTGATACCAGAACCTTCTCTGGATACGATTCTGGAAATTGAGGCAGATACAAATCAGTGGTTGGAAAGCAGGTGGTAATTTTGAAAATTTTCATTGCAATTATTATTTTCAGCATATTGGTATTGTTTCATGAATTGGGACACTTCCTTCTGGCAAAGAAAAATGGGATTGTAGTTCAGCAATTTTCTCTTGGCATGGGTCCTACACTGTTGAAAACCAAAAGAGGGGAGACCGAATATTGTCTGAAGCTTCTGCCTCTGGGCGGTTCCTGCATGATGCTGGGCGAGGACGAAGACAGTGAAGTCCCTGGCTCGTTTAATTCTGCCTCTGTGTGGGGGAGGATTACGGTAATTGCCGCAGGGCCTATTTTTAATTTTATTATGGCCTTTATTTTTTCAGTCATTATTGTGGCAATGATGGGTTATGTACCGTCCAGGGCAGCAAACGTTCCAGAAGACTCCCCTGCCTATGAGGCAGGACTTCGGGAAGGTGACCAGATTACAGAATTTCAGGGATATACTATAGACAGCGGGCTTGATTTGAATACATGGCTTGCGCTCAATGAATTGGAGGATGCGCCCATAGAGATGACAATCAAACGTGATGGGGTGAAGAAGCTGGTTTCTTATCAGCCAGAGACCCAGGAAAAATATCTCATGGGGTTTAACCGGGCAGATACCCAGCGTTTGGAAGTGGCTTCTCTGATTAAGGATATGCCATTGGAAGAATCAGGAATTCAGCCTGGCGATGTAATTACTGAGATTAATGGAACAGCCATCCAGAATCAGGATGACTATGAACGTTACATTGAAGCAAATCCACTGAGTGAGGAGCCCTTGGACATTACCTATGAGCATAATGGAAAGCTGAAAAGAATCACCGTAACTCCAGCCAGTTATACCCAGGTATCTCTGGGATTTCAGTATCAACTGGGGCGTGAGAAGACATCATCCTGGAATGTGTTCCGATATGCGGCCGTTGAGGTAAAGTATTGGATACGCACAACAGTGATGAGTCTGGGGAAATTATTCACCGGCCAATTTGGAATCCGGGATTTGTCCGGGCCTGTAGGTGTGGTGGATGTAATCGGGGATACCTATGAGGCCGCCCGTTCAGAGGGCACCACGGTTCTCTGGGCGAGTATGCTGAATATTGCAGTGCTTCTCTCTGCAAACTTGGGAATTATGAATCTGCTTCCCATACCGGCGCTGGACGGCGGCCGGCTGGTTTTCTTAATCCTGGAAGCAATCCGGAAGAAACCCATTAACAGACAGGCAGAGGCAATGATTCACATGGCGGGCTTCGTTCTTCTCATGGCGCTGATGTTCGTGGTGATGTATCATGATATTATGAAGTTATTTTAGAAGCTTTATAAAATACACAGTAAAAATCCTACTTGCAAAGGCGGTTTCCACAGGGGCAATTATGAAGATGGTATGCATATACTAATATAACATCAATCGGTTAAGAGGTTATGAATGAGGGATTATATGCGTATCATGGAGAATAACCAGGTAGATACAGGAAAGCTCCAGATTCAGGTGCAGTCTTCTGTGAGGAATGTTCCGATTCAGGATGCCAGGATACAGATATCCTATACTGGAAATCCTACACAGACGATAGAAGAGGTGGTTACAGATGAATCCGGACAAAGTCCGACCCTGGAACTGCCGGCACCCCCGGTAGAATACAGCCTGGAGCCCGGAGAAACTCAGCCGTATTCAGAATATACACTGAACGTGAGTGCTCCGGGATATACTCCTTTTGACATTAGTGGGATTGAGATACTGTCCACGGCAACAGCTATCCAATCTGTGTATCTGGAACCACAGGAACCTGGAGAACAGATTGACAACCTGGTGATTCCAGCCCACACGCTGTATGGTGATTACCCGCCAAAGATACCGGAAGAAGAAATTAAACCTATGGATGAGACTGGGGAAATTGTGTTGAGCCGTGTTGTCGTGCCGGAATATGTGGTGGTTCACGACGGTGTGCCCTCGGACAGCACTGCCCGGGATTACTATGTGAGGTACAGGGATTATATTAAAAACGTGGCTTCCAGTGAGATTTATGCCACCTGGCCGCAAGATACGATCCGGGCAAATGTGCTGGCTATTATGTCCTTCACTTTGAACAGGGTCTATACAGAATGGTACCGCAACAAGGGTTATGATTTTACCATCACATCATCTACAGCATTCGATCACAAGTGGATACCCGATAGAAATATTTTTACCAGCATTTCACAGGTTGTGGATGAGCTGTTCTCCAATTATCTGTCCCGTCCCAATGTGCGTCAGCCCATTTTGACCCAATATTGCGATGGGCAGAGGGTGACCTGCCCCAACTGGATGAGCCAATGGGGCTCCAAATATCTGGGAGATCAAAATTATTCGGCAATTGAAATTCTACGGTATTATTATGGCGATTCCATGTATATCAATATGGCGGAAGAGATATCAGGAATTCCTGCCTCCTGGCCCAGGTACGATCTGGATATTGGTGCGTCCGGACAGAAAGTGACACAAATACAGGACCAGCTCAATACCATTGCAGATGTATATTCGGCCATTCCTCAGGAACCAGTAACCGGGTACTATGATGAGGCGACAAAAGAGGCTGTGCGGACTTTTCAGAAGGTATTTAAGCTTCCCCAGACAGGAATTGTGGATTATGTAACCTGGTATAAAATTCAGGAAATTTATGTGGGGGTTACCAGAATCGCTGAGCTGATGTGAACTAGAGCGTGTTTGAAAATTTTCCGCTAGATGGTGCGGAACATGCAGTCCCAGACTTGAATTTCCAGCCGGATGGAGTATCAGGCGGTCTGCGTAGAAATTACTGTGCCGGACAGGAAGCTGTGCTGCAGTGCCTGGCCGGCATATTTTGAATATTCTTGGAAAATTTTAAATACTATGTTTAGAAGAAAGCGGATTTATGTATGGAAGAATCAAATTTTGAACCGGACAGAAATGCAGACAAAGACTCTCTGTCAATGATTATTCTGGCGGGAGGACTCAGCCGCCGTATGGGAACAGATAAATCTGATTTGCGATACCGGGACCAGACATTTCTGGATATACAGATTGAAAAAGGGCGGAAACTGGGGATTGAGGATATCCTGGTGTCAGGTTACCGGGGGTTAAAGTGTCAGGTACCGGTGGTTATGGACCGCCTGAAAGAGAGGGGACCGCTGGGAGGAATGGAAGCATGTTTTGTCTGCGCACGTCATGAGCGCTGTCTGGTGCTGAGTGTGGATACACCTCTTGTTTCAGTTTCCGAACTGCAGAAATTAATTCAAAGAGATAGGGAAAGCAGTAATTTGATTACGATTCTCCGGCATGGAGAAAAACAAGAGCCTCTGATTGGTGTTTACAGTACAAGGCTGTCAGAAAGTATTGCGGCGGCTCTGGCCAAAGGAAATGGTTCTGTATTTGCATTTTTGAAAAAAACCGGATATGGTGAATACGAAAGCACAGGGAATGAACTTCAGTTCCAAAATATTAATGAAAAGGCAGATTACCGCAGGCTTCAGGAAAAATTGTAGAATGCATTTGTTTAATTCAGACGGTAAAATCAGCCTTTAAACGGGTGGTTATTGTCTATTTTGCTAAAAAAATATTGACAAAAAGTGAAATTCAAGATATACTGAATAAAGCATCAGCGTTGTCTGTATTTGATGACGGGGTGAGAGATTGAGTAATTAGCTGTGTTTAATACTGTTGTGAAGACAAAGACTAATGTTTACTGGCCATATATGGGGCTGAAATACCTCCAAACGACGGTGGGAAAACAAGGCTTTTTACTAATATATGCGGAGTATTCGCTGCAGACGCTTTGTGGAGAGGCACTGCCGTAAAGGAATACTCCGCATAGAAAGCACCTTGTAAAAATCAATCTGTAAAAAACATGAGGCTTTTTATAGATTGATAAATAATATTATAAAGGGGGGAATTTACTATGATGAATTCACCAGCGGAAATCGCTAAAAATTATGTACCCATCGGTAAAGGCAAGGCTAATATGAAGGCCAGCAAACTGTTTGTTCTGGGTATCCTGGCCGGAATCTTCATTGCAATTGCAGGTGTTGGCGCATCAACAGCTTCCACCAGCCTCTCAGGTTCTGTGGGAAAACTGGTAGGTGCCTGTGTGTTCCCGGCTGGACTGACACTTGTAATCCTGGCCGGAAGTGAATTGTTTACCGGTAACTGCCTCATTATTATTTCTGTACTGGAAAAAGAAGCCTCTGTTGTCAATATGCTGCGCAATTGGGTAATTGTATATCTTGGCAACTTTGTGGGAAGTATTTTTGTGGCATGGGGCGTAAGTGCCTGTCATCAGCTCAGTTTGTTTGACAACGCACTGGGCGGAGCTACAATCAATACGGCAGTGGCAAAGGTTTCCATGTCCTTTGGGGATGCATTTTTGAAAGGCGTGTTCTGTAATATGCTGGTATGCCTGGCTGTATGGTTAGGATTTTCATCTAAAACTGCTGCAGGCAAAATTGCTGCACTGTTCTATCCCATCATGGTATTCGTACTCAGCGGATTTGAGCATAGCGTTGCTAATATGTTCTATGGCCCAGCAGGTCTGTTTGCAATGGGCAATGCAGATTATCTGGCAGCAGCAACAGCTGACACAGCAAAATTAACATGGGGAGCATTCTTCGTGAAAAACTTAATTCCAGTAACACTGGGAAATATTGTCGGCGGAGCAGTACTTGTTGGTATGGTATACTGGTTCATTTACTTAAAGAAAGATAAAGAGTCGTAATACATAGAGGCGGCGGGAGGCATTTTCTTGAGAAAAGTGCTTCCCGCTGATTCTGTTTACAATAATTATACTCAAGAGCATACGTATTTGCCAAATGATTTGCTGTTTTGCTTGAAACAGTGGAGGCCTGCTGGCAAATCATTTGGCTTGCGGGTATAAGAGACGGGCTGCGTGCCACGAAACAGAACGATTTCTAGGAGGATTTTGTTATGGGAAAAATACTGGCAATTTGTATCAGTGAAAAAAAGGGGGTACAGAAATCACCTGTAGATTCTGCGGTGCTGCTGGAAGACTGGGGCATTGAAGGGGATGCCCATGGCGGAAAGTGGCATCGTCAGGTGAGCCTTCTGTCCTTTGAGAAAATAGAGGACTTTCGCGCCAAAGGCGCAGACGTTGATTTTGGAGCATTTGGAGAGAACCTGGTTGTAGAAGGCTTTGATCTGCGGAAAATACCTGTAGGTTCCAGATTTCAAATCGGTGATGTTCTCTTGGAACTCACCCAGATTGGAAAGGAATGCCATAGCCACTGTGCCATTTTCCACGCAGTGGGCGACTGCATTATGCCCAGAGAAGGGGTATTTACCAAAGTGTTAAAGGGCGGTTCCATTAAAGCGGGAGATGAGATCCAGCTGCTGCCCCTTCCCGATGACCGTCCATTTACAGCAGCAATCGTCACTTTAAGTGATAAAGGCTCTCAGGGTGAAAGGGAGGATAAAAGCGGGCCGGCCATACAGGAAATACTGGAAAAGGCGGGCTACAATGTGATAGAGACACTGCTCCTGCCAGATGGAATCCAGCCCCTGGCTGCACAGCTTTCCCGGCTGGCAGACCAGCGGCAGGTGAATGTGATTTTCACCACAGGAGGAACAGGATTTTCAGAACGGGATCTGACGCCGGAGGCCACCATAGAAGTCTGCGACCGTATGGCAAACGGAATCGCTGAGGCTATGAGACAGTATTCACTGACCATTACCGGGCGGGCTATGCTCAGCCGGGCCGTATCCGGAATCCGGAAAAAAACTTTGATCGTAAACCTGCCGGGAAGTCCCAAGGCAGTGAAGGAAAGCCTGGAGTATATACTGCCCCAGCTGGATCACGGCCTGGATATTCTGCGTGGAACAGGGGGAGAGTGCGGAAGTTCGAAATAGAGCGTGCTTTTTAAAATCATGGGAGGTATTTTACAAGTGGAACCTTTGAAAAAAGGAGAACTGTATACTCTTGATGATATTTATCATCTTCCGGAGGGAAAACGGGCGGAGTTAATTGACGGACAGATTTATTATATGGCATCGCCCAGCAGAACCCATCAGAGAGTCTTAGGGTCGGTTTTTCGGAAAATCGCCGATTATATTGATGGGCATGGGGGGGATTGTGAAGTTGATATCGCGCCATTTGCAGTTTTTTTGACGTCAGATGACAGGAATTATGTGGAACCGGATATTTCGGTTATATGTGATTTTGATAAATTAGACGATAGAGGATGCCATGGCGCACCGGACTGGATTATCGAGATCGTTTCTCCCAGCAGTAAATCTATGGATTATTTTATAAAACTTTTTAAGTACCGCGCAGCCGGCGTCAGGGAATATTGGGTTGTGGACACGGAGAGAAGGCTGGTAACTGTTTATAATTTTGAACGGAATCAGATGGTAGAATACTCTTTTAAGGAAGGGATTCCTGTTGGAATTTATGAAGGATTTTCCATAAAAATTACAGAATGAGAATATACAAAAAAGCTGTCAGTATGGGCGGCTTTTTTGCCGTCGATGTATGTTTCAGCGTTTTTTCAGACCTTGGAAGGAATAGAAGAGTACCAGATAGCGGCGGTCTTAAAAGCCGATGTGTCATGTTTGACTTTCGGCAGGCATTCCAGAATCCGCAGGAAATCGAGGCTTATGTAGACCGGGCGAAAGATCTTTTTTGAGAAGTGCTTGAAAGTACCCGAAAAGTGCAGAATGTGAGACAAAGCGTGGCGCGATGTAGTCTTGGGGAAGTGTTCAAAGATGGATACTCCTTGCGGTTATCGGGATATATTCACAGTTTGTTCAAAACATGTTTTTAACGAATGTCTGTTTATATATCTTAAAAGTGTAAAATCTGATATAAAAGAAGCCTTATGACCAAAAGGAATAGCTTTAGGATACTGGGAAGTTTTTTCGCTGGTGTATGTCTGATATATGGAAGAAATTAGTGCTTGAACTGTAACGACAAAAGCGTCACAATATAAGAAACAAGGAGGTGTAAGATTATGGAAAAAACAGCAACATTGAACTTAAGAGTAAACCCAACTGTTAAAGAGCGGGCAGAAAAAGTATTGTCTCAGTTAGGTGTTCCAATGTCAACAGCAATCGATATGTATTTGAATCAAAATTCCCGCTTGTTTTGAAGTGCCTGTGCTTTTCGGCACTTGTCGCTGCAAAGCTCATACCGCTGGCTCTTTGCCAGAAAATATTTCCCGCAGACTTTGCACTGCCGGAAGCAAAGCCCCCATTCATTCCCAATAAAGAGATTCATAGAGAATTCATAAATGCCATGAGCACAGGCGGCTGGCAGGCGGTGATACATGTCCTGAAAGCCTCAGAAAAGCTTCTATAAAACAGGATTTAGATAAACGGCATAGCTGTGTGATTGAGAAAATGGATATTTGTTAAATCTTAGGAGCTGTATCAGTTATTTTTCTACAGCTCCTTACAATATTTCTAACAGAAAATTGTCTCAACTTTACAGAAATGCTCTTTTGTTTTCTTGTTATAACCAATACCCACAGCGAGAATTCTTCCCGTATATTTTGGTGTTTCGCCTAATTTTCCCATAAAACGAAATATATAATTTCTATTTTTAATCTGTTGGATGGCATTTTCCGGGGTATCATCCACTTTTAATTCAAGTATGATGCCGTCGCGGTTTCTCTGTTCAGGGTAAAAAATAAAATCCACATATCCTTCCCCGGCTTTATCCTCACGTTCCACGCGGTAATGATCTCTCGCCGCCAGATATACCAGATTTACTACGGCAGATAGTTCGGTCTCATTATTGTAAGAGAGAATGGGAGATTCTGTATCATGTGCAAATTTTAAAATCTCTGCCATTGTCCGGGTATCGCCGGAAAGAGTCGCAGAGAGCATTTTCTGAGAAGCATTTGCCAGCTTAAATACATACCCCAGGGACTTTTCCTTTTTCATCATAGACGCAAAGCTGGAGGACAGCTCTCTATTCGGGATGGACACATAACCGTCCCTGGAGGTTAAAAGACCATAGACCACCATGGCAGAATAAATCTCATCTTTGGTTTCCAGCCTCAAAGACACAGCGGCGTATTCCTGAATGTCTGCCGCTATAGATTCCCCTGAAAACAGCAGGGCAATGTCGTCCTGAATATCAGAAATATTGTTTTTGATATATCCAAATACAGAATCATAAGTTCCGGAACTGGTCCAGTAGTTTCCAATTTGGTTATTGGTAAGGGCACACACAATAGAACGGGGATTATACAGCTTATCTCCGCTGGCAGTATGATATCCATCGTACCACTCCCGAAGTTTATTACGGGTGATGGATGGCTCCTTTGTTCTGCGCTGGTAGATTTCATACAGCCGGTCAACTTCCCGGTCAAGGAACCCAAAATACGTACTGAACCGCCGGGAGACAGTCATAGTATATTCCACAAACATATTCAATTCCGACCCGTCAGAATATTTGGCAATGGGCAGGATGCCTGTCATATAGACCAGTTCAGAGTAAACCTGGTCTTTCAGAAGATTTTTCAGGAAGAGAAGATATGCCTGATGTTTTTCAGATGGTATGTCCGGCATGTGAAACAGAGCATCCCACTCGTCTATCACAAATATGAATCTGCGATTCGTTTTTTGAAATACCGTAAGCAGCATATCCCATACCGCTTGGGACATATCCAGACATAAATCCGGGAATTCCCGCATCAGGTCTTCTTTTAGGCCCTTGATAATCCTTGCAATATAATCCTCGTAGGTGCTGCAGGATTCTGGCATCCGGCTGCAGTCGATAGAAATTACATCATGGCTGTTTAGATGCTGCCGATAATTTTCAGACTCTGCAATTAGCAGTTTGTCAAAAATTGGACTTCCATCGGCGGATTTGCAAAAGAAAGCGCTGATCATGTCAGCCATAACACTTTTGCCAAAACGGCGGGGTCTTGTAATACAAAAATAGCGGTTCCTTGTTCCCAGCGCCGGGATCAATTCATCAATCAGGAGAGACTTGTCAACAAAATAGGGCTCCTTGAAGATCTCCTTATATGATGCGATAGGAACATTGCTGTTTAAAAACATTCCCATATGCGGCCTCCGTAAATACTGAATAAGAAAGTAATAATGATGTTGTAACTAACATGGAGCTGGGATTTAAGTGCATCCTGCAGAACCTGAGAAAAGTTTATTCCAGCTGCGATAGCGGTATCATTGAGCCATGATGGAATGCTCAATGTCTTTTTCACAGCTCAGGAATCTGTTCGTTTTTTGTAGGCAAGCATGTCAAATTCAATTACAGCAAGAAATGAATCTGGCTCAGGGATTATGGCTGTCCAATCGGATGTACCTGGAAGCGGCTGGCCTTCTTCTTCACGGCATACCAAAGCCAAGCCTAATGCATCTACAGCCATTTCATAGGCTTGCGCCATATCATCGCCTTGGGTGAGGCACTCTGGAAAATCTGGAAAGGAAATCCAGAAACCTCCTTCTTCGGCTCTGTGGAATAATGCAGGATAAAATAATTTTTTCATGATACATAGACCTCCATTTTGGATAGCAGCTCCTTTCCCTGTCATGATTTATTATAACATAATAATACGTGGATGAATTATAAATTATAAGTAACTCAACTTTCACATAAGACACGCTCTAAGGCATAAATTCAAGAAACATTTGTACCGCCATAGGGTGGCATGGCAACAAACATGAAAATAAGACGATATCTCATAATAACTTAAAAGTACTTGATATTTTAATAACTTTTAAGTATAATAGGATCAGAGAAAGGGGCCATGACGATGATAAAAGATAGAGGCTATGAACAGGAAATAGATAAAGCAAAGGATAGCCTATCTGATTTCCAGGAACGTGGGATAGACGCTATAGGAGGAAATGCGTTAGAATTCATGGATGGATTCCTCACCCCAGACGAAATAGCTGAAAGCGACCTGCGGGCAGCTCTTATAAGCGAACTGATCAAGGCCAGAAAGGAAAAGGGCATAAGCCAGAAAAAACTCGAAGAACTGAGCGGAGTCAAACAGCCGGTCATTGCCAGGATGGAAAAAGGAATCACAAGCCCACAGATAGACACCATCCTCAAGATCTTGATCCCATT
This sequence comes from uncultured Lachnospiraceae bacterium, assembly GCA_910588825.1. Taxonomy (GTDB): domain Bacteria; phylum Bacillota; class Clostridia; order Lachnospirales; family Lachnospiraceae; genus MGBC164599. The sequence continues at coordinate 14,498 of CAJURF010000005.1, read as the reverse complement.
GGGAAAGACACTTGCTATAGTGCCATTTGAAAAATAAAAATATCAATATAAGGGAATCCATTATGTTTCACTGACAAAGATGGATTCCCTTATACTTTTACATAAATATATGAAAACAGCGCATTCTTCCTCATCGGCATCAACGCATTTTAGATACTTAGGAAAAACAGCTCGGTAATGGTTTTGAAATGGCCATTTCCCATAGCCGTAATATTGCCGTTGGTGAAAACGGATGGCTTTTAATAACACACGATATTGAATCTGAGGAATGGCCTCCTTCACTCATAATTGAAGTCAGAATTAACACCTTTTAGATACAAATCCAGAAAAAGTAATTTATGGGAATTTAGTTTTGAGTGTTGACGTAACGAAAGCCGTAAATATGCACTTTTTCTGACAGCGGACGAAAGGGGTGGGGATAAATTCTTGAATTTATCCCCACCCCCTGTGTGAAACCGCCAAACTGCGGGTCTTATGCAAAATAGACAAAAAATATGATGAAAGTGAATACGAATATCCCAAATCCATCTTAAAATAAAATACCACAAACGAGATTTTTTTGCAAGACATAAGTGGGGATAAATTCAAGAATTAGTCCCCGCTGAATACCCGCCGTAAATACGCTCTGGATTCTATTGTTTCCAGACGCAGGAGGTGCTTTTCCAAAATGTGGTGTGTTCTCTACACAGGGGATGGGAATGAGAAGAAAACGGAAGAATTTGTCACAGGTCTGCTGCCTGGGGATTTTTTCACCAGATGCTTTTCACTGACCAGGAGAAGACTTTACAAAAGAGCCGGGCATTGGCGGACAATACAGGAAAAACTTCTTCCAGGGTATGTGTTCATAGAGACGGATTACCCGGAAGCGGTATACCTGAGACTGGAAGAAACTCCCCAGAATCTGCTGTTCAGCAATCAGCATCATGTTTCTGTTCTGGACAACACAGAAGCCGCTTTCATAGAGCAGGTGACAGACCAGAGAGGAACGGTGGGGATTTCTGATATTCGAATCGATAAAGACAGAGAAATCCAATATCTGTCCGGCCCTCTGACAAGAGTGTCCAGCCGGATAAAGAAGGTGAACCTTCACAAAAGAGTGGCGGAGGTGGGCCTGAATGTATCCGGGAAACAGCAGACCTTGTGGCTGGGCGTTCGTTTTTAGACTGTGCGGTGAATGAGAAACGGCCAAAGAGAAGGGAATGAGTTGCTTTGTGGTATGTAATGCAGGTGAGGACCGGGCAGGAGCAGGAGATTGTGGGACAGTGCCGCAGAAGGCTTCTGAAAGAAAATGAAGATATCTTCACCATGTTCGGAGAGAAGAAGTACCGTATCCGGGGAAGATGGGAACTGAAACGGTACGTACTGTTCGGCGGTTATGTATTCATCGAGACGGAGAACATAGAAGATTTCCGCATCCGGCTGTACCAAATCGAAACCATGACAAAAGTCCTGAAAAACGGAGAAGACGTGGTGCCCATTGAACCCGAGGAGGAAACATTTCTGCGGCGGCTGGGCGGTGAGGAACATGTGGCCGAATATTCGGAAGGATATCTGGAAGGCGACCGGCTCATTGTGACAGAGGGAGCCATGCAGGGATATGAAGGAAAAGTCAAGAGACTGGACCGCCACCGCAGGCTGGTGACCATAGAAGTGCCCCTTCTGGGACGCTTGGTGGAAATACAGCTGGGGCTGGGAGTAGTGAGACGGGTGACAGAGAAGACATAATCAGGATACAAAGATGGAAAGTCAGGAAGCCATTGAATGTAGTTGACGCTAAGAGCGCTGTGCAGGGTATGGTGGACACATTGTTCAGAGAAAGCCGGGGAAAAGGCAGAGATTGGCAAAAATTCCCGGATGGCGAAGCTTGCCCTTTTTTTGTAGAAAATGTTTACGAGAGCAGCCGAAGGCAGCCAAACATATTGACAATGTATCACAGTAGTGTTACTATCAACATAGAATACTCGTATGAAAGAAAGAGGTGGTTCTATGGCACAGCAGACAACACTTAGTGTACAAATTGATGGTTCGGATAGGCAAAAGTTTGAACAATTTTGTAAAGCGGCTGGCATGAATGTATCTGTGGCAATTAATATGTTTGTGAAAAAAGTAGTAAACGAGCAGAGAATTCCATTTGAAGTGTCTGTTGATCCATTTTATAGTGAAGCAAATATGACCAGATTGAGAAAATCAATTGACCAGCTCAATGCAGGTGAAGGGAAAGAGCATGAACTAATAGAGGTAGATTGATGCATAAGATATATAGAGATTTCTCAATGTGGCTCTCATTATAGAGACAAGTAATCAGGAAATGAGAAAATTGTAAGAGTGGGTGATACGCCTGCTCTTATTTTTGTGCTGTTTTTCAGCACATACACCAGAGGCTAGAAAGAAAATACGTAACAAAATTTTGATCATGCAGATATAAGGAGCTGTAGGAAAATGACAGCATACAGTTTTAACGGTGACAAACGATTCAGAGGAATAGAACCTTTCGCGGACAGGCTCTGGCTTGCCTCTCCCACCATGCATGGGGAAGAACTTACCTATATAAAAGAGGCATACGAAACCAACTGGATGTCCACAGTGGGAGAGAATATCAATAAACTGGAGCAGGCCGCATCCGAATACATCGGAGTGGGACACGCCGTGGCGCTTTCCTGCGGGACAGCCGCCCTGCATCTGGCGGTAAAACTTGCCTCAGAACAGCTCTATGGGAGTAGCAGCGGCATCTCCACACCGCAGGGATTGGGAAAAGGCGGATGCCTTTACGGAAAACGGGTATTCTGCTCGGATCTCACCTTTGACGCAACCGTAAATCCCGTCCTTTACGAAGGGGGCGAACCCGTATTCATTGATGTTTCGCCGGAAGATTGGAATATGGACCCTGAAGCGCTGGAGATGGCATTTCAGCATTACCCCGATGTGAAGCTGGTGATCTTCGCGCATCTCTACGGCGTCCCGGCACAGGCAGATGAAATCAAAAATATCTGCTGCAGACATGGGGCACTACTCATCGAAGACGCGGCGGAATCCCTGGGAGCCTTATATAAAGGCAGGCAGACAGGAAGCCTGGGAGATTACGGCGTGATCAGCTTTAACGGCAACAAGATCATCACAGGCAGTTCTGGCGGAATGCTTCTGGTCAATGACCGGTACAGCGCAGAAAAAGCGAGAAAATGGTCCACCCAGAGCAGGGAAAATGCCCCCTGGTATCAACATGAAGAACTGGGTTATAACTATCGGATGAGCAATGTGATAGCAGGTGTAGTCCGAGGGCAGTGGGAGCATCTGGAAGAACATATTGCGGCAAAAAAGAATATATACCGAAGGTATGAAAAAGCATTGGAGAATCTGGGAATACAGATGAATCCCTATGACAGCAGAAACTGTGAGCCGAATTTCTGGCTGTCGTGCATTTTGCTGGATGAGAATTATATGTGTGATATGCTGTGTTCAGATACAGAGTATCAGTATAAGACTGTTCACGGACGCACCTGTTCCATGGAGATTTATGATGCGCTGGCGGAATTTCACATTGAGAGCCGTCCCATCTGGAAGCCCATGCATCTGCAGCCCATATACCGGAACCATGGATTTGTCACTGTGGAAGGGGAGAGACGCTGTAATCAAAATTTCTATAGGAAAAACATTGCTCATGCAGATACAGGGGCAGATATTTTCCACCGGGGGCTCTGCCTGCCCAGTGATATTAAAATGACAGAGGAAGAACAGGATGTGGTGATTGAAATTATACGCAGGTGTTTGGAATGATGAAAAAGAATGGAAAATTTATCCTATGTGCAGCCGCCGCAGTATGGGCGGCTTTTACTGTACATAAAGTGACCAAAAGGAAACAAAAAGAAGCAGAGAAAAGGGAGAAACATGTACCCTATGGACCGTATGAGGCTGTGATGAAAAGACCTCTGGATGCAAGTCTTTCCCTGCTGGCCTTGATAATACTTGGTCCGCTGATGGGAATCACCGCACTGCTGGTAAAGCTGAAGCTGGGATCGCCTGTGTTGTTTATGCAGATGCGTCCGGGACTGGATGAGAAAATATTTAAAATCCGCAAGTACCGCACAATGACAGATGAAAGAGATGAAAATGGCCATCTGCTTTCCGATGAAAAGAGAATGACTTCTTTTGGAAGGTTTCTGAGAAGTACAAGCCTTGACGAACTGCCGGAGCTGGTTAACATTTTGAAAGGCGATATGTCCTTTGTGGGGCCCAGGCCCCTGCTGGTGGAATATCTGCCCCGGTACAACGACAGGCAGAAGCACCGGCACGACGTGCGCCCCGGGCTGACAGGCCTGGCCCAGGCCAGCGGCAGAAACAGCCTTTCCTGGGAGGAAAAGTTTGAGGATGATGTGAGGTATGTGGAGAAGATTACATTTTTGGGCGATTTGAGAATTATTTTTCAGACAGTGGGGATTGTGTTTTGCAGGAAAGGCGTTAGCGGTGAGGATTCAGTGACTATGCGTGCGTTCAGGGGAGAAGAAAGTGAATGAGACGGAAGAAATGCCTAAATTGTCAAGGAATGTGTCAATAGATATGGAAATCAGGTACAAAAGAAAATGAAACAGCTAACAATTATTGGAGCAAGCGGCCATGGTAAAGTTGTCGCTGATATTGCGTTGAAAAGTGGATATGATTCTATGGTTTTTCTGGATGATGATGAGAGAATACAAACCTGTGGTTGCTATCAAGTAATAGGAAAAAGTAGTCTGGCAGAAAGAACTGGTAATGATGTATTTGTAGCAATTGGAAATGCGACTATCCGTCAAAAAATTCATGAAAAATTAGAAAAAATTGGTATTACAGTTCCAGTATTGATACATCCAAATGCAGTAATTGCGGAAGATACAGTTATCGGTGAAGGAACAATTGTAATGGCCGGTGCGGTTGTTAATCCAGGGAGTACTATAGGAAAAGGGTGTATCATTAATACATGTTCGTCAGTTGATCATGATTGCCAGATAGGAGATTATGTTCATATTTCAATAGGAGCTCATTTGGCTGGGACTGTTATTCTTGGAAAAAATACATGGGTTGGCGCTGGCGCTACAATAAGCAATAATATAGAAATCACTAGTTGCTGTATGATAGGTGCCGGAGCTGTAGTTATAAATGATATTATAGAAAAGGGAACATATGTAGGAGTTCCGGCTAGGAAAATCGATATAGAATAACTAAAATATTATATATGTTTTAGAGCGAGTTGGAAGATTTAATGTTTGAATGTTCAGTGATAAAAAATAACGAATATATAGTCTTTCTAGATGCGTACTCGTACGAAGATGTAGTGACATAGAGCAACCATACTCGGCGTAGTTACGATACTTAGTTGCCAACTATATAGCATTAAAAAATTTTGAGAAGGCACAAGGTGAAAGTATGAATGTACTTTTTCTTACATTGATTGATGTTGAATCAATTGAAGAACGTAATATTTACACAGATCTATTAAGAGAGTTTGTTAAAAATGGACATAGGATTTATCTTATATCGCCAGTTGAACGCAGAAAAAAGCAAAATACATATTTAATCAGTGAATTTAATAGTATAATATTAAAATTGAAGATTGGTAATATTCAAAAAACAAATATTATTGAAAAGGGTATTAGTACTATTAGTATCGAGTCACGTTTTATAATGGGAATCAAGAAATATTTTAAAAATGTTAGATTTGACTTGGTTCTCTATTCGACTCCGCCTATTACGGTTTTTAAAGTTGTTGAATATATAAAAAAAAGAGATAGTGCAAGAACATATCTTTTATTAAAAGATATATTTCCGCAGAATGCATTAGATATTGGATTGCTAAGTAAAAGCGGTTTGAAAGGGGTACTATATAAATATTTTAGAAAAAGAGAAAAAAAGCTATATGCAATTTCAGATAGGATTGGTTGTATGTCTGAAGCAAATGTAGCGTACATATTAAAACATAATCCAGAAATTACTTCTGCTAAAATAGAGGTATGCCCAAATAGTATTGAACCGATTGATATGAGTATTAGTATTCAAGAAAAAATGGCAATACGGGATAAATACAATATACCACAGGATAAGATTGTATTTATTTATGGAGGAAATCTTGGAAAGCCCCAAGGAATAGATTTTATGTTGCAATGCCTTCAAAGTCAAAAGTTCAACGAAAGCGTTTTTTTTACTATTGTTGGAAATGGTACCGAATACATGCATATTCAGAACTATATAAAAAAAAATGATCTAGCAAATGTTTGTTTACATCAATGGCTCCCGAAAGATGATTATAACAAAGTAGTAGCCTCATGTGATATAGGGTTGATATTTCTTGATTATAGATTTTCAATACCAAACTTTCCAAGCCGATTATTAAGCTATATGAATGCAAGGCTTCCCGTTTTTGCAGTTACCGATATAGCCACAGATATCGGAAAATTAATTGTCGAGAAGAAATTTGGATGGTGGTGTGAAAGTAATAACGTAGAAAAGTTTTCAAAAAAAGTAGGAGAGATCAATATAATCAATAAATCAATGGGGAATTTAGCCTATAGGATTTTAGTGAAAGAATTCAATGTGAAAAATACTTATAAAATAATTATGAAGAATAATTTAGCTAATATAGAGAACAAATAATTATTTTTAATTATATTGGAAATATTATTTGTTCCATGTTGTTTTCTAAATTTGCAATGTGATGAAACCATTGATAATTCAGCAGTTATGCCAAAATATATTCTTTGAAATCGGTGGCAATAATATATAAGATTACATCAAGAGTCGTTATCAAAGAAATATGTTGCGCGTGGTAAATGATTATGAAATGCTTAAATATTATTGTGTATTATGATAATCCTGACGAGGTATATAATTATATTGAAGAAATAAATAAAAATCAAGAGAAATTAGTTGATATTGCAATTGTTGTTAATAAGAATTCTAAGCATCAACTTGAAAATACAAAAAAATTATGGAGAAAAATGGGATATGAAAACATTTATATTTATGATTATAAATTGAATATTGGGTATTTAAATGCATTACTTTTTATAACAAGAGAAATTTGTCTGAATCAGTATAAATTTATTATATTATCTAATACGGATATACATTATTGTAGTAATTGCTTTTTCGAAAACCTTTTAGAAAAGAATTACAAAAAATTTGTGGGATGCATTGCGCCAAATGTATATAGCTTAAAGAGTAAAAGCTATTCTAATCCTCATTATAAGAAAAGGATATCAAAATATCATTACAAGAAATTGAGTAAAATTTTTAGTAAACCTATACTGGCTAAAATGTATCTAAATATGTCTGAAATTAAGACGAGAATAAAAAGACAAAAAGAACAAACTGATAGTTGTTATGTATATTCTCCTCATGGTTGCTATATGATATTTACTTTGGAATTTATAAAAAAATTAAGAGGACTTGAGTATGGTGTTAAAATGTATAGTGAAGAAGCATTTGTTGGAGAAATGTTAGAAAAGAATAGTTTAAAGTGTTTTTATGATTCATCCTTAAAAATAGAACATAATGAAAGTTCTGTAACAGGAAAAATTAACTACAAGAATAGATTTCAAATGTGGAAGGAATCCATAGATTATATTTTAAAAATATTTTATTCATAGATGGAGTGGAAAAATAAAATTGTATACTTATGATGATATTACTATATTGATTGTCTTTTTTAATGGTGACAGTGAAATAGTATCGAGAGTAAAAAAGATGAGTGCTATATTTACAGACATAGTTATTGTAGATAACGGCTCTGAATATAAAAAAGAAATTATAGACATATTATATAAAATAGAAAATGTAAAAATTATACATAATGAGAAAAATATGGGAATAGCATATGCTTTAAATCAAGGCCTTATTTATGCAGATACGAATAAGAAAAAATTGCTATTGACATTAGATCAGGATTCGGAAATTAGTAAAGATACGATAAAGATGTTGATGAATAAAATTAATATTGATAAAGGCGTAGTATCAGTTGGTCCATCATATGGAAGCAAGAAAAAAATTGGTAATAGGCGGAAAGAAAAGCGAGTAAATTTTTTGATTACATCAGGCAATTTAGTTGATGTAAAAACTGCACTATACATAGGTGGATATGATAATAACTTTTTTGTAGATTGTGTAGATATAGATTTTTCATTCAATTTGCTATTGAAAGGATATAAATTATTACAAATAAATGAAGCATATATGATACATAAAATAGGCGAATTTGAAAAAGGTAGATTTTTACATATACGGCATTTAGCACACAAACCAAATAGATATTATTATAAATATAGAAATAATATTCTTATTTATAAAAAATATTATCACCAATTACCGTTTTTATGTATGAAATTGCTTTTCTCTCTATGCATAGAAACAATAAGACTTATTCTTATTGAAAAGGATAAAAAAGTAAAACTAATATATGCATGGAGAGGAATCAGAGCAGGTTTGACATCTCATCAATACAAAAATTAAATATTGGACAGAGGGATGCTGCTTTCTGCCAGTAGATTACAACATGTGGGCACCTATAAAGTAAAAAGCACATCCATCCTGCAAATGCATCTATTGGCGGGCAGTTAGAAACGTAGTTATTGAGGGATTTTTACCCTCCAAAAAAATTATGCGAAAATTGAAATAATTTTATTTAAAAATATAAAAAGGGAGCCATATGAATTGATCACATATTCTATAATTACTCTATCTATATTTATATTACTGAATATACAAGGAAAAATAAAAATAAAACAAATTGATATAGGATATATTGCTCTTATCTTTGTTGGGTTTTTGTTAATATTTACACCGAATAATCCTGATTACAAGGTTTACAAACTTGCATATGATCATGGATATGGACCATTTACTGAATCTGGAATGTGGTCTGTTCATAAAATTTTAAGTATAGCAGGTTTAACAGATTATAAATTTTTTTTAATTTTGTTGTATTTGGTTATCATTTTTACATTTGTTAAATGGAAAGAATTTTGCCCAAGAATTCAATACGTTATATTTTTCTATTCTTTATTCGTTATGTACTATGATTGTATACGAATCAGGAATACTGTTGTAGCCTTTTTAAGTATGTTGGCAATATACTATTGTGTGAAAAGAAAATATGTATTTTGTATTATTTTATGTATTATAGCACCATTTTTTCATGCATTAGGTCTGTTGACGGATTTAATGATAGGTTATTTGATGTTAACAAGCCTTTTTGATAGTTATACAATTCGAAAAATAGAGATTTATATTGTTACATTAGTAGCATTTCTTGGAACAGCAATAGGTAATCGAATGTATAATATGGCTTTGAATTTTGATCTTACATCCAAAGTTTTTCTGTACCAGGCAAAATCCTTTTCTTTTGATTCGTTTTTAATTTGGGGTGGAATGTTGGCTGTTGTCCTTTTTTTGTTATGGGAATATGCCGTAAAAGATGCTTTGAATAGAGAAGATTTATCTGAAGAAAAAATTCGTGCAATATCAATGTTATATAGATTTGGGTTGTTTGGCATAGCTGTATCTGGATTATTGCTATATATTGATGAAATTAATCGATTATTTATGGAATTTTATCTCGCACTATTTTTTCTTTTTGGAATTGTAGAGAGTAGTATGACCATACGCGGAAGAAATATTTGCCTATTTGTAATATCAAGTGCTAATATATTATTCATGTTTGTGGCAATGTATCGTGGTATAAATTTTGATGCCTATTTTTAATTTTCATTCAGAGATAAAATAGTAATCAACTGTATTCAGATTCACTGTCAAGTAATATGGAAAGGAGGATTGTATGATAACCAAAATAGAAAAAAAAATTGAAAAATTAAAAAGAAAAGTTGAAAAATTTATAAAATGTAGACAATACGAAAAGGCTTTAATGTTGATTTCTTCCATAGCAACTATTTTGTTTGAATATGGTCAAAAACACGTTGATGAAGAATTAGAAGACTATTTGTTAGAAATAGGAAACAAAATCGGAAAACTAAACGATGAACTAATAGCTAATAGAAATGACAAAAATATTGTATTTTACGATGCACTTGGATTTGATTTTGGAGGTTTTGCATATATATACCTTGATGCATTATGTAAATTGGACTTTCATGTAACTTATATAATAAATAGTAATCGAGTAGAAGCTATTCCTCATATTACTGAACTTCTTAATAACTCAAAAGCAGATATAATACCCGTTCCCTGGAATATTAATATTATTAGTCGAAGCGAATATTTGATTACAACTATCGAGTCTAAACACCCAGTATGTACTTTTTTGCATACAATTCCATCTGACGTATCAGGTATATTGGCTTTTAATAGATTGAAAGGCGTTACTATTAGATATCAGATCAACTTAATGGATCACGCTTTTTGGCTAGGAAAGAATGCCTTTGATTATTGTCTTGATTTTAGAAATTATGGGGCTTCTATATCACTTAATCATAGAAATATAAGAAAAGAAAAAATTATGATTCAACCATATTATCCAATTATAAATATGATGAATGAAGATAACTTTAAAGGATATCCATTTATGAAAGAAAAAAATGATTTTGTACTGTTTTCTGGTGGATTTTTTTTAAAATCAAATATTAGTGATGATAGTTACTACACGATAGTCAGAAATATATTGGAAAAGTATTTGTCTGTAAAATTTTGGCATGCAGGATATGGAGATAATAAGCAATTAAGAAAGCTGGAAAAAGATTTCTCTGGAAGGGTATTTTATACGCAGGAGCGTAGTGATTTGATCGAAATATTGAGAAATTGTGATTTGTATCTCTCGATTTATCCATATATAGACAGATTGATGATACAATACGCAGCTATGTCTGGAATTATCCCATTGATTATGGATAAGGGAATAAAAAGTAGAGGAGTATTAAAAAGGGAATATGAAAAGAAAATTCTGTTCTATTCTGAAAATGAATTTATTCTAGAATTTGATCATCTTTATAAGGATTTAAACTATCGTTCAAATTTAGAAAGTAAAATAAAAAATGCTGTAATATCAAAAGAAGATTTCAAAAGTAATTTAGATAAAATTATTAAAGAACAGAGCTCAAATTATATACCAATAATAGAAAAGATAAATGCTAATTATATTTCTCAAGAGTTTAGAAAATGTTTTCATAATAAATTTCGAACGAGTATTTCAACTCGATTTTTATTTTCTTTGATTCGAATAATGCCGCTATATTATACATATTGTATGGAAAACAGTTTTTTTGCAGGAGCCTATATATATAGAGAAGAATTTGATATTAGTATTATTATTGCAACATATAATTCTGATTGGAGAAAATTAGAGAAAGTTATATATTCTGTTTTGCTTCAAAAGGGAGTTCGTTATGAGATATTAGTAACAGATGATGGATCAGAAGATAATCATTTTGATAAACTTGAAAAAATATTTAGAAATTGGGGTTTTAAAAATTACAAATTGCTTGGTTCTGAATTTAATAAAGGAACTTGTAGAAATATATATAAAGCAGTAAAAACAGCACGAGGAAAATATGTTAGATTAATATCACCTGGAGATTATTGTTGTAAAAATACAATACTTAAAGAATGGTTTGAATGGTGTGAAAACCGAGGGAGTCTTGTGTCTTTTGGAAAAGCAATATATTATTGTGATCAAAAAAAAGCAGTTTGCATTCATATAAAAAATAGTCCGAGAAATTTATGGATATATAAATTGAGGATTCCAATAAAAATAAGAATGGCATCTTACCTATATCTTTGGGATTTAATATGTGGTGCAGATTTTATGGTAAATAGAGAATTGATATGTGAATATCTTTTGGAGTTAACTGGTATTGTAAAATATGCGGAAGATAGCATATATAGATTAATGGCGATGGATGGCATTGAGTTTGACTATTTTCCTCAAAATGTATGCTTTTATGAATATGGATCTGGAATATCTACTTCACAAGATAAAAAATGGGAGTGTCTATTGAAAAAAGATTTTTATTCAACCAATAATATTTTGGCAAAGCGGTATGTAAAAGATTCTTTTTGTAAAAAATATATACAATTTCTCCAAAGGGAATTGAAAAATAGAAGTAACAAAATTGAACGATATACCATATATCCTTTAAATGTTATATTAAAATTAGTGATGATTTTTATTCCAGCATATGGGGGTATGTGGACAGAAACAGAAAAAAAGTTTTATAGTACGCTAGAGAGTGTGCAGCAGGAAATTACATTATCTAGTGAGAATTCTCAATAATATATTTCATTGGTAGGAGAAGCTTTATAATGCAAGTGATAAAATATATGTTTCAGCCACATGGAGATGATAGAGGACAGTTGGTAGCGTTAGAAGAATTTAAAGATATTCCGTTTCATATCAAGAGAGTCTATTATATGTATGATACATCAAAGGGTGTCGTGCGCGGTAAACATGCTCATAGGGCTTTGGAGCAGATTTTAGTTTGTATCCATGGAAGCTGTAAAGTAAGGCTTGATAATGGAAATGAACAAAAAGTGGTTAATTTGGAAAAACCGTATGAGGGTCTTTATGTTTCAAATAATATGTGGAGGGAAATGTTTGATTTTTCTTCCGATGCAGTTTTGATGGTTATGGCATCAGAATTGTACGATGAAAATGATTATATCAGGGATTATGATGAATTTCTAAATTTAGTAAATGACAATGGAGGGAGTAGCTAGATGATAGTTCCGTTTGTAAGTTTTCGAGTAATGGAAAAAGAAATAGACAGTGAACTAAGAAGTGCATTTGAAAGAGTTTATGAGCGTAGTTGGTATATACGAGGAATAGAGGGGGGGAATTTCGAAAGGAGTTTTGCGAAGTTTTGTAATGTTAAGTTTTGTGTTGGAGTGGGGAGTGGTTTGGATGCGTTGATGCTGTCATTAAAAGCACTAGGAATAGGATACGGTGATGAGGTACTTGTTCCGTCGAATACATTTATAGCAACAGCTCTGGCAGTTACATATACTGGTGCAGTTCCCGTTTTTGTTGAGCCAGATATAAGAACTTATAATATCGATCCGGATAGAATAGAAAAAAAAATTACGGACAAAACTAGGGCAATTATGCCTGTTCATTTGTATGGACAGCCTTGTGATATGGATAGAATTTTGGAAATTGCAGAGAAACATAATTTATATGTAGTTGAAGATTGTGCCCAGGCTCATGGTGCACTTTATAGAGGGCGTGTAGTTGGAAGTTTCGGTAATGTTGCTGGTTTTAGTTTTTATCCAGGAAAGAATTTAGGTGCCTTGGGAGATGCAGGTGCAGTTGTAACAAATGATAAGAAATTAGCTGATAAAATTAGAGCATTAGGAAATTATGGCTCTAATTACAAATATCGCCATATTTACAAAGGAAATAATTCCAGACTGGATGAAATACAAGCGGCATTTCTATCAACAAAACTTCCGCATCTGAAAAGAATGAATAAGGAAAGACAGAAAATTGCGTGTAGATATTTAAAAGAGATAAGAAATCGGGAAATTATACTGCCATATGTCATGGATAATGTAACACCTGTATGGCATATCTTTTCAGTGAGAACAAGAAATGTGAAATGTCTTTCGAAATATATGAAAGAAAATGGAATATCTACAAGTAGGCATTATCCAATAGCGATTCATCAGCAAGAATGTTATAAAGATTTACTTATTTCAACAGGTAGTCTTCCGATTGCCGAAGAAATTAGCGCCACACAACTCAGTCTACCTATGTATTATGGAATGACAGAGAATCAGATTGATTTTGTAATAAGTACACTTAATAAATTCAAAGAATAATATTGGTAGAGAGTGATTTTTATTTAATGAAAATATTTCCACCTGTGCGGTTGAAATATAGGTTGATCTTTTTACCAGAGAAGGCATTTTAAAGGACTTTGATTTGCTGGAAAAAGTCGTACTTAAAGCAAGAATCTGAACTGAAGGCCTTTTTCGACATCTCATATGCAGGATATGGAATGCTCCTCCTTGTAATTCTCTTAATTTCAGAATTGTGGGCATTGTTTATTCAAATTCCGAGTATACGAGGATATGGCGAAATTGTAGCACCGTGGATTAATAGGATTAGATTGGTTTTTGGAGCACTAATACTGTTGATATTTATAATATTGAGTGTTGTGTTTTTTTCCAGTTCGCAGAATGGGGCTTTTCGCCTGTGTCTTGCAAAGATGGTGTACAGATTAAGTGATTTTTCACAGAATAATTATGTGGAACGGCTTGCAATGATTGATGAATTGATTGATCGTGGAGGAGCGAATGCAGAGCAATTTGCTGAACGAGGCAAGCTCTATCTGGAAATTGCAATGATCAAGATCGACAGAACAGAAGAATATAAATATTCGCTCCCGGATGATACATCTGAGGAGTGTTATAAAATAGCCATTAACAATTTTGATGATGCAATCGCTCAAGACGATGAAGTTGCTGAATATTACTTAGGTAATTGCGAAACAGGTCAATGATTCGTCTCAAAGAGGAGGCATAACAGA
>CAJURF010000004.1 GCA_910588825.1 uncultured Lachnospiraceae bacterium | reverse complement strand
CAGGTTTTATGCGGCCTGCAAGTGTTTTTTCTAGTATTCAACTGTTAAACTCCCGAAGCGGGGGAAATCAGTTCACAGCCACATTTCCCGTTGACAGAGAAGTCTTTTCATGCTATAGTAATCATAAAATTTTGAAAAAGAAGATAGAGGTTGCGTTTTTCATCAGTAGGCTGCCGGATGTTTCAGGTACAGAAGAAAGCAGAGGAAAGGGGAAGACGCCGAAAAGATATGGCGCCTGACGTTATGTTTTTGGGCATATGGTGAAGAACCATATGACTGTCATCTTGAGGGGGACACATCAGGATGGGGAGCTATCTAGGGAATATTTTGGTGAATCGTGTTCTTTAGAGGTGAACTTCCGTTTGCCTTTTTTTGTTTGTTTAAGTTTGATTAGAAAAGATGAGGAGGAAAAAGCAATGGCTATTTTTACAGGGGCTGGCGTGGCGATTGTCACACCTATGCTGTCAAACGGGGAAGTAAATTATGATAAACTGGAGGAACTTCTGGAATTCCAGATTAAGAACGGCTCAGATGCCATTATCATCTGCGGGACCACAGGGGAATCATCCACACTGACTATAGAAGAACATTCAGAAGCCATACGGTTTACGGTGGAAAAAGTTAAAAAAAGAATTCCGGTCATTGCAGGGACCGGTTCCAACTGCACGCAGACAGCCATTGATTTGTCCCAGGAAGCTCAAAAAGATGGGGCGGATGGACTGCTCCTGGTGACGCCATACTATAATAAAGCTACGCAGAATGGTCTGATTGCCCACTATACAAGGATTGCGTCTGCTGTCTCAGTGCCGATTATCCTTTATAATGTACCCAGCAGAACGGGATGCAACATTCTTCCGGGGACTGCCGTGGCTCTGGCGAAAAATGTGCCCAATATTGTGGGAATCAAAGAGGCCAGCGGAAATATTTCACAGGTGGCGGAGCTGATGGCTCTGGCAGAGGGATGCATTGATTTGTACTCTGGAAATGATGACCAGGTGGTGCCTCTCATGGCCCTGGGCGGCAAAGGCGTGATCTCCGTGCTGTCCAACGTGGCTCCTCAGCAGACCCATGATATGGTGCAGAAATTTCTGGACGGAGATGTAGAAGGCAGCAGGAAGATACAGCTGGACGCACTGCCGCTTATTAATGCTTTGTTCTGCGAAGTGAACCCCATTCCGGCGAAAGCAGCGCTGAATCTGATGGGAATGGAAGTGGGTTCCCTCCGTGCGCCATTGACAGATATGGAACCGGCAAATCAGGAGAGACTGGCAAAAGCCATGAAGGAGTTTGGTATTCCTCTTGCCTAGAGCGTGTTTGAAAATTCATTCACGCCACCCGCACGCCCCACTTTGCGGGAGATTTGCTCCTCATTCGGTTGCTGTAGCCCGCTACAGCGTCCTCATGCGGAGCAAATCTCCCATATCATACCCTTGGGTACAAACTGTGACGCACGGTTGACATAAAGCAATTTTCAAACACGCTCTAGGAATTGTATGTAAATAGCTGATATAGATTACGCAGGATATTGTGTCAGTTATTTTCCGACAGAGTCTTAACAACCTGAATAACATACGGGAGAGAAAAGATGACAAGAATCATAATGAACGGGTGCAACGGACACATGGGCCAGGTGATCAGCGGGCTGGTAAAAGACGACGGGGATGCAGTGATTGTGGCCGGGGCAGACAGGATCAATAACCAGGATAATGGATACCCGGTATTTAACGAGATTGGCCAGTGTGATGTGGAAGCGGACGTGGTCATTGATTTTTCAGCGCCGGATGCCCTGGACGGTCTGCTGGACTATTGTATCGAACATCAGCTGCCAGTGGTTTTGTGCAGTACCGGGTTAAGCGAGCAGCAGCTGGTGCAGATAGAGGAAGCCAGCAAGAAGACTGCTGTTTTAAAGTCTGCAAATATGTCTCTGGGGATTAATACCCTGTTAAAATTAATTCAGGATGCGGCAAAAGTTCTGGCAGGGGCTGGATTTGATATGGAAGTGGTGGAAAAACACCACCGTTTGAAAAAGGACGCACCCAGTGGAACGGCTCTGGCCCTGGCAGACAGTCTCAATGATGCCATGGGCAATGCCTATCACTATGTATACGACAGAAGTCAGAAACTGGAAGCCAGAGATGGGAAAGAAATCGGTCTGTCGGCTGTCCGCGGCGGAACCATTGTGGGAGAGCATGACGTGATTTTCGCAGGACCGGACGAGGTGGTTACGTTCAGCCATACGGCATATTCCAAGGCTGTGTTTGGAAAAGGTGCAGTGGAAGCGGCCAAATTTATGGCTGGAAAGAAAACCGGATATTATCATATGAGCGATGTGATTGACGGGTAAAATATTTACATTTTTCATGCATAAAATTCTCCAATTAGGAAGATATTATAAACATGATTTCGAAGGAAAAGGAGAATGAAACATGAAAATGAAGAAATTGATGTTGTGTGGAATTGCCACTCTGGTACTGTGCATGGCTACTGGCTGCGGATCAAATAAGGATAACGCCAATGACAACAATGGCGCGAAAGATCAGACGGAGCAGAATGCGGCAGATGATAATACCGGGGACACCAACCGGGATGACGGAGATCCGGACAATGCCAACGACAGAAAATCCGAGACTGACGGCAACGATGCCAATGGTTCCGGAACTGCCGGAGATGACGACAATACAGATAATAACGGTGCGGGAACTGACGGCTCAGTGGTGGATGATATCGGCGAAGGCGTGGAAGATCTGGGGGATGATGTGGACGATGCTCTGGATGATGCCACAGACGATACGGCCGATGATAATGGAGCAGATACAAAAGAAGGCCGCAATAATAACAGTGTAACAGAAGGTAATGAGTAAGAAAGAGTGCTTTTGGAAAGTCTGCTGCATCTGGGTGCAGAGGTTTTCTGAGAATATTCAGTAAAAGTAAAAGGGTGGGGCGGTATTGCGTCCCATCCTTTTTGAACAGGCAGAAAGAGAGATTCCGAGAGTACATCAGGAGATAGGGGAGGATAGAGAATGAGGATTCGTCCATGTATTGATATACATAACGGCAGGGTGAAACAGATTGTGGGAAGCAGCTTGAAAGACCGGGACAGTCAGGCAGTGGAAAATTATGTGGCGGAGCAGGATGCGGCTTTTTTTGCAGAATTGTATAGGAAAAAGGGTCTGCAGGGGGGCCATGTGATTATGCTGAATCCAAGAGGCTCCCAGTATTATGAGGTTTCCCGGGCACAGGTAATGGCTGCACTGGCGGCATATCCCAAAGGACTGCAGGCAGGCGGCGGTATCTGTGCAGATAATGCACAGGAGTATCTGGAGAAAGGGGCCAGCCACGTGATTGTCACTTCCTATGTATTCAAAGACGGCCATATGAATGAAAAAAATCTGGAAAAACTCACAAAGGAAGTGGGACGGGAGCATCTGGTGCTGGATTTAAGCTGCCGGAAAAAGGACGGGGACTATTATATTGTCACAGACCGGTGGCAGAAATTTACCAATATCAAAGTGGATGCGGGACTGCTGAATGAACTGGGAGAAAACTGTGCAGAGTTCCTGGTACATGCGGTGGACATGGAGGGGAAAGCGGCGGGAATTGACCAAGAGCTGGCGGGAATTCTTGCAGAGTATAAGGGACGCCCGGTTACCTATGCCGGAGGTGTGGGAAGCTATGAGGATTTGGAGCGGCTGCGCCGGTATGGAAAGAACCGTCTGGATGTGACAGTGGGAAGTGCACTGGATCTTTTCGGCGGTACGCTGGAATTTGAAAAAGTATTGGAATACTGTGATTAATCCGGACAGTATTTGAAAATTTTTTTCAGAAATTTCCAAAAATTGATGCAAAATTCTTCCAGGAGTGTTATAATAGTTTCATCAGAAGCAGCTGGATGGCTGCAAAAATAAATGTAAGGGGGCCTGAAAATATGCGTTTTATTATCAGTGGAAAAAATCTTGATGTAACAGAAGGGTTGAAGACAGCAGTTCAGGACAAGCTTGGAAAGCTGGAACGTTATTTTACTCCCAATACGGAAGTGCACGTAACCTTGAGCGTGGAAAAGGAAAGACAGAAGATCGAGGTTACAATCCCGGTGAAAGGAAATATTATCCGTTCTGAACAGACCAGCAATGACATGTACGTGTCCATCGACCTGGTGGAAGAAGTCATTGAGAGGCAGTTGAGAAAGTACAAGAATAAGATTGTGGACAAGAAGCAGGAGGGTGGTAATTTCCAGAAGGCATTTATCGAGAAAGACTACGATGAAGATGAAGAAGTGAAAATTATCCGCACCAAGCGTTTTGGTATCAAACCCATGTATCCGGAAGATGCCTGTGTGCAGATGGAATTGCTGGGCCACAATTTCTTTGTATTCCATAATGCGGAGACTGACCAGGTGAATGTGGTTTATAAGAGAAAAGGAAATACCTATGGTCTGATAGAGCCAGATTTCTGATAGGTATGTATAACGGGAACCTTACTGATTTCCAGGATAAACTGGAAGTCAGTAAGGTTTTTTTGGCGTATAGGAAACAAAAAAAATTACAAAATTTTTTAATTTTATTCTTTAAAATTTTTGGAATATGTTGTAATATTTACATACAGTTCCTTATGAGAGGGTAGAAAAATATGAAAGTAAATATTCGTAAAATCAGTGAGGAAACCGGATTTTCCATGTCTACAGTGTCCAACGCGCTGAACCGCAAAAAGGGAGTGAATAAAAAGACCGCTGAAATCATATTAAAAACTGCTGAGGAAATGGGATATCGTGTGGAGGAGGAGATTACAAAGATCCGGTTTGTGATATTCCGAAGAAACGGGATGATTATCGATGACAGCCACTTTCATCCCGCGGTGATTGAAGGGGTGGAGCATCAGGCTAAACTTATGGGGTATGAGACTATATTCAGCTATATGGATTTGAATGACCCGGACTACAAAGAGCGGCTTGGGGATATTCTGATGGATATGCAGAGCGGGGTAGTGCTTTTGGGCACGGAGATGCTGGAGGAAGACTATCAGCCTTATGCAGATGCCAAAAACCGGATTATACTGCTGGATGGGCGCAGTGATACGTATGGGTTTGACAGTGTGTTGATTAATGATACAGAGTCGGCTGCAAAAGCCGTGGAATATTTAGTTCAAAAGGGCCATAAAAGAATCGGCTACCTGCGGGGAGAATTTCGGATACAGGCTTTCAGATCCCGGGAAATGGGGTATTATCAGGTGATGAACAAATATGGTTTTCCGGTGGAGCCAGAATATATTGCAGTGGTTGGAACCAGAATCGAGACAGCGTATCAGAAAATGAAAGAGTACCTTGCCAGGACCAGGGAGGTGCCCACAGCTTTTTTTGCGGATAATGATGTGATCGCCATTGGAAGCATGCAGGCGATGAAAGAATGTGGTTATGGTGTTCCTGGCGATATATCAGTGATTGGATTTGACGATGTGGCATACGGAATGGTTTCTGACCCGCCGTTGTCCACAGTGCACGTATATAAGCAGGAGCTGGGGGCCCGGGCAGTGCGCGAACTGCTGTCCACAGCAGATAAAGACAACAGGGCAAAGGTGAAGATTCAGGTCTGTACAGATTTTGTGGAAAGGGGAAGTGTCAGGGAAATCAGAGAAAGTGAAGAAGAAAACTTCAAAAAGACAGAGTCGGGAAGATGATTCAAGATATCTGCAGTGAGTTTGCTGCAGGTATTTTTTTGTTTTTACATATAAAATATTATATAAAATTTTATATATAAAACTGTGAGGCGGTGAACGGGGATAGAGTGGGGAAATGGGTGACAGAAAAGAATATGTAAATATTGCACAATATAAATGTGATATAATTATATATTATAAACGAATCGTAAATTTTTACGAAAAAATATGTAAAATAATATTGAAAATTTTATATAAAAGTTTATAATGTAATCAAAGAACAGGAAACGGAGGGGAAAAAACATGGGAAAAATTGGAGTAGTCGGAAGTATCAACATGGATATGACGGTGAAAGCAGAGAGAATCCCCCTGAAAGGGGAGACTCTCAAAGGGGAAGATCTGAAGTACATCCCTGGAGGGAAAGGAGCCAATCAGGCTGTGGCAATAGCAAAGCTTGGGGCAGAGGTGGAAATGTTCGGATGTGTGGGAGATGACGCCGCAGGGGCAGAACTTGTAAAAAACCTTCAGGACACAGGAGTTGAGACAAAGTGCATCAAGACAGTTGCGGGAGTGCCCACAGGTCTGGCGATGATTACGGTTGGGGACCATGATAATACCATCATTGTGGTGGCAGGTGCCAACAACTGTGTGGACATTGACTATGTGAATGAAGTAAAAGATTCTCTTCTGGAGTGTGAGATTGTCCTGCTTCAGCATGAGATCGCTCAGGAAACCGTTGAGTATGTGATAAAGCTCTGTGCGGAAAATGGGGTGAAGGCGGTGCTGAATCCAGGTCCGGCCAGACCCGTAAAGCAGGAAATTCTTGAGAAAGTAACGTATCTGACCCCCAATGAGCACGAGGCAGTGATTTTATTTGGCAAAGAGCTTTCTTTTGACGAGATGATGAAGAAATATCCAGAAAAGCTGGTGATCACCCAGGGCTCCCGGGGAGTGAGCACATGCCTGAAGAATGGGGAAGTGATTCTTGTGCCTGCGAGAAAAGCAAATGTGGTAGACACCACCGGCGCCGGAGATACCTTAAACGGGGCGTTTGCCGTGGCGGTTATGGAAGGAAGAGAGATTGTAGATGCCCTTGCATTTGCCAACACTGCCGCAGGGCTGTCCACAGAGAAATTCGGGGCACAGGGCGGAATGCCTTCTTACGATGAAGTGAAGAAAGCGATGGAGAGATAGGAAAATGAAGAAAAACGGAATTATAAATGCAGATATTTCAAGGGTACTGTCCTATATGGGGCATACAGATACTCTGGCGGTGGGGGACTGCGGTCTGCCCATTCCGGATGAGACGGAGCGCATTGACCTTGCACTGAAGCTGGGAGTGCCGTCTTTCATGGAAGTACTGCGGGAAATTGTCAAAGAAATGAAGATAGAGAAAGTGGTTCTGGCAGAGGAGATCAAAAGCCAGAATCCCAATGTCCACCAGGAGATTCTGGCTCTTGTGAAAGAGATGGATGCCCCCTGTCAGGTGGAGTATGTATCCCACGTGGAGCTGAAAGCACAGACCAGGATATGCAAGGCAGTGGTCAGAACAGGAGAGACAACACCCTATGCAAATATTATCCTGCAGTCCGCATGCTTATTTTAAAGGTTGAGGGGAGGAAAAAAGATGCAGATTGAGATGAAGGGAATTGATAAATCCTTCGGAACGAATCAGGTGCTCAAAGATGCCGGCTTTGTTCTGGGAGATGGCGAAGTCCACGCCCTTATGGGAGAGAACGGAGCCGGAAAATCTACCCTGATGAAGATTTTAACCGGTGTCTACACGAAAGACAAGGGCACCGTTTTGGTAGATGGCAGAGAAGTGAATTACAAAAATCCCCAGGAGGCAGAAAAGGCAGGGATCGTGTTTATCCACCAGGAGCTGAATGTACTGTTTGACCTGACAGTGGAAGAAAACCTGTTTATGGGCAAGGAGATTAAGAAGAAGTTTGGATTCTGTGATCAGAAGGCTATGAGGAAGAAAGCCGAAGAAGCACTGGGCCGGCTGGGAGTGCGCATTGACCCGGGAGAGGTTATGTCCAATCTGTCTGTGGGACAGCAGCAGATGATTGAGATTTGTAAGGCTCTTATGGTGGATGCGAAAGTCATTATCATGGATGAGCCCACAGCTGCCCTGACCCAGAGCGAGACTGTGGTGCTGTTTGAGGTGATCCAGTCCCTGAGAAAGTCGGGAGTGTCCATGGTATATATTTCCCACAGAATGGAAGAAATCTTTGAGCTGTGCGACAGAATCAGCGTGCTTAGGGATGGTACATATGTAGGCACCAGAAATATTCCAGAGACAAATATGAATGAGATCGTCAAGCTGATGATCGGCCGTGAAATCGGAGAACGGTATCCGCAGCGTGACTGTAAGATTGGTGAGACAGTTCTGAAAGTAAGCGGCCTGACAAAAAAGGGCGTGTTTGAGAACGTGGAATTTGAAGTGAGAGCAGGGGAAGTTCTCGGGGTATCCGGCCTTATGGGCGCAGGCAGGACTGAGATTATGCAGGCAGTTTTCGGCAATCTTCCATATGAGTCCGGCAGAATTGAAATTGACGGCAGGGAGGTTCAGATTAAGTCCCCGATCCAGGCCATGAAAAATGGGATCGGTTTCATCACAGAGGATAGAAAGGTAGAGGGGCTGATGCTGGAGGAAAGCATTGAGAAAAATATTGCCCTTGCTAATCTGCCTATTATCTCTAAAAATCATGTGCTTGACAAAAAGAAAGAACGGGATCTGGTGCAAAAGGGGATTGAGGAACTGCATATCAGGTGTTTTGGGCCGTCCCATGAATGCAATAATTTAAGCGGCGGAAACCAGCAGAAGGTTGTATTTGCCAAATGGGTATACACAGACCCCAAGATTCTCATTCTGGATGAACCAACCAGAGGGGTGGATATCGGCGCGAAGAAAGAGATTTACAATATCATTAATGACCTGGCGGCAAAAGGAGTGGCGGTGATTATGGTGTCCTCTGAACTTCCGGAAGTGCTTGGCATGAGCGACCGGGTGATGGTGGTCCGCGAGGGGTTAGTCAGAGGAATTGTTCATAAAGAAGAAGCAAATCAGGAAAATATCATGACATTAGCAACGGGAGGTACAATTTAATGGAAATGAATAAAAAGAAAATCACAGACCACATGCAGGATCTGGGCGCTCTCATTGCGCTGGCGCTGCTGGTTGTGGGAATCAGTATTGTAAGTCCTGAATTCAGGACTGGAAGTAACTTTTTATCCTTGCTCCGCCAGTCATCCATCAACGGACTGATTGCATTTGGTATGACCTGCGTAATCCTGACGGATGCCATTGACTTGTCTGTAGGTTCTGTACTGGCATTGAGCACAGCTCTGTGTGCAGGAATGATCTCAGGGGGCGTCCCTGCAGGGGCTGCCATGCTGCTGGCACTGGCAATCGGAACATGCCTGGGAGCAGTCAGCGGACTGCTGGTGACAAAGGGAAGACTCCAGGCGTTTATCGCAACTTTGATTACCATGACGGTTTTCAGGGGAGCCACCATGATTTTTACAGATGGGAAGCCAATCTCCAACCTGGGAGACAGTTTTGTGCTGAAACTGGTGGGCAGAGGGAACTTTTACCGTATCCCCATCCCGGTAATTCTTCTGCTTTTGATTTTTGCAGGGTTTTATTTCCTTCTGAATAAGACCACATTCGGGCGGGCGGTCTATGCCACCGGGAGCAACTGGAAATGTGCCAAGCTGGCAGGTATCGATATCCACAAGACAAAGATTACTGTTTACGCTATTTCAGGCTTTATGTCAGCCTTATCCGGTCTGATTCTGCTGTCCAGGCTTGGCTCCGCACAGCCCACTCTGGGAGACGGATATGAACTTGACGCCATTGCGGCAGTAGCTCTGGGCGGCACCAGTATGAGCGGCGGCCGCGGTAAAATCTATGGAACCTTTATCGGTGTGCTGATTATTGCGGTGTTAAATAATGGTCTTAACATTTTGGGTGTATCCTCTTACTATCAGGATGTGATCAAAGGGCTTGTCATCCTGGTTGCTGTATTATCAGACCGCAAGAGATAGCCATAACATGGGTTGTGAAAAGAAAAGGAGAAAACAGGGAATGAAAAAAATAGCAGGTATCATGATAGGATTATGTATGATGTTTAGTCTGGCAGGATGTAATGCCATCACCATTGACGGCGAGGGAGAGACAGCAGAAAGTACCGGTAACGGTTCCATTGGCCTTTCTGTTTCCACACTGAACAACCCGTTTTTCGTATCTCTCGCAGAGGGTGCCGAGGCAGCGGCAGAAAAAGAAGGTGTGAAACTGGCGGTGGCAGATGCCAGCGATGACAGCGCAAAACAGCAAAATGACATAGAAGATTTGATTTCCAGGAATGTGAGCGTTCTCATTGTAAATCCGGTTGACTCTGACGCGGTTGCTCCCGCTGTGCAAAATGCCGTTTCCCAGGGTATCAAAGTGATCTCTGTGGACCGTGTGGTAAACGGGGTGGAAGTGGACTGCCAGATAGCGTCTGACAATGTGGCAGGCGCCAAGATGGCTACCGAATATCTCATTGAGCAAATCGGTGAGGGCGCTAAGGCCGCGGAGCTTCAGGGAGTTCCAGGGGCATCTGCCACCATTGACAGAGGCGCCGGGTTCCATGAGGCGGCAGATGAGGCTCTGGATGTAACAGCCAGCCAGACTGCAAACTTTGACCGGGCGGAGGGAATGTCAGTTATGGAGAATATCCTTCAGTCGGATTCTTCCATCAAGGGAGTCTTTGCCCACAATGATGAGATGGCACTGGGAGCTTTGCAGGCTATTGCTGCCACGGGAAAAGATATCAAAGTTGTGGGATTTGATGCCACAGATGACGCGGTAGATGCAGTAAAGGCCGGGAAGATGACCGCTACTGTTGCCCAGAAACCAGACCTTATGGGAGAGACGGCCATTCAGACAGCAATCAAGCTCATCGCCGGAGAAGAGGTAGAGAAATCCCTGCCGGTAGAGGTGGAATTGGTTACAAAGGAATAAAAACGCAAAATAAAAAAGACTGCTTTTCCTGATGAACGGGGAAAGCGGTCTTTTTTGCGTAGGGTGGCAAGCACGTCTTTCTTTGAGTTATTGGTCTTTTTGCGGTTCTTCCGATTCTTCTTTGAAGCCTGTTGAATGTCTGCGGATTTCTTTATTCATCTCCCTTACTTCATCTATTGTCTGGCATTTATCCGTTGCCGTCGTTATCAGCCATGCAATAAATTGCATTTGTTTATCAGTCATAACCTCTGCCATATCCTTTCCTCCGTTTTATTTCAGATTTACTTGCCTCATCGGATATCCTACAGTTCTTAAATTATATTATAAATGATATTTGACGCAGACTCAATGTTTTTAAGATGAATATTTTACAATTCGGTTTATATACGACAGCGCGTTCGGAACACGATCTGGACATTTTTGAAACCATATGGTACGCTCTTCATAACTAAATCAAATACTATGAATCGAAAGCATCTATTTAGAAAAGGAGGGAAGCGCTATGCCGCCAGTAAATATTCTGATTAAACCGGCATCTTCCAGGTGTAATATGCGCTGCAGATATTGTTTTTATCATGACATTGCACAGCATAGAGAACATGCCCACATGGGAATTCTTCAGGAAGATACCATGAAAATGGTGATACGCAGGGGAATTGACTATGCAGACCATCTGGCCAGCTTTACGTTTCAGGGAGGGGAGCCTACAGTGGCGGGGCTTTCATTTTTTCAGCGTGTGGTGGAGGAACAGGAGCGTCAGCTGAGAGAAAGCGGGAAGAAGAATCTAAGGATTCAAAATGCCATTCAGACCAATGGTTATGTGATGGACGAAGCATGGGCCGGATTTTTTCATCAGCATGATTTTCTGGTGGGGCTTTCCCTGGACGGTCCGGCCAATGTACACGATAAGAACCGGGTGGACAGCCGGGGGCAGGGAACATTTCAAACTGTGATGCGTGCAGTGGAATTGTTGGAAAAGTATCATGTGCGGTATAATATCTTAAGCGTGGTAACTGGCCAGAACGCATTGTCTGCGAAGCGGATTTACCGTTTTTTCGCAAAACAGAAGTTCCGGTATCTTCAATTTATCCCATGTCTGGAACCGGTGGAAAAAGAGCGGGGGGATGAAAGCTATCATCTCTCAGTACAGCAGTATGGAGACTTTCTGATCAATATTTTTGATGAGTGGTTTGCTGACTTTAAGCGGGGAGAATACATCAGTATCCGCCAGATTGACAACTGGATCTTCATGCTGCTGGGGGAACCGCCGGAAGCCTGTAATATGAACGGAAGGTGCAGTGTCCAGTTTGTGGTAGAAGGGGACGGCAGTGTATATCCCTGTGATTTTTATGTATTTGACAAGTGGAAACTGGGCAATGTGAAGGAGCACAGCTTTCAGGAGATGGAGCACAGCAAGAAAGCCCTCCAGTTTGTGGAAAAGTCTCTGCCGGTTCCCCAGGAATGCCAGGCGTGCCGGTATCGGTCCCTGTGCAGAAATGGCTGCAGGAGGGACCGGGTCTGGACAAAAGATATGGGCGCGGGGAAAAATTATTATTGTGAAGCTGTTTATCGCTTCTTCTCAGAGCGGGAGAGGGAACTGCTGGAGGCTGTGGAAATTGTGAGAGAGTATCATAGAAAAAGACCGTAAATATCAGCGGTCTTTTTTTGTTTACCCTGGAGCGTGTCTGTGATTTCTTATGTTTTATCTGGAATTTCTATAATGAAAATGTATGGAAAACTGTGTAAGATGAAATCATATTATCGTACATGTTTACACAAAATATGAAGGGAGGGAGAGAATTATGAGGGCAGTATTTATATTATGTGATACTATGAACCGCCGCATGTTGGATATTTATAACAAAGAGCGGCAGAATACGGCACAGATGCCAAATCTGAACCGGCTGGCGCAAAAAGGTGTTGTATTTGAGAACCACTGGTGCGGGAGCGCCCCCTGTATGCCGGCTCGTAAAGACCTGATGACAGGCCGTTTGAACTTTCTGGAGAAGCCCTGGGGAGCCATTGAGCCCTTTGAACACACCATGCAGACTGTGCTGGGAGCACATGGGGTTCATACGATGAT
Source organism: uncultured Lachnospiraceae bacterium (assembly GCA_910588825.1). Taxonomy (GTDB): domain Bacteria; phylum Bacillota; class Clostridia; order Lachnospirales; family Lachnospiraceae; genus MGBC164599. The sequence goes on along the minus strand of CAJURF010000004.1, from coordinate 72,958 downwards.
GTACAGTGACCATTCCCATTATCTGATACCTGGGGGAGAGAATTATACGAAGGGCTTTACCGCCTGGGAGGTGTTCCGGGGGCAGGAGGGAGATCCCTGGTGTGTGCGGCCAGGCAGGAACGGCATCCTCCCGGAGGCAAGACCTGAGGGTTACAAAGGAGAATATTCGGAATCTGAGGCGGAGAACCGCAAAAGGCTGAAGACAGAGGCGGATTATCCCAGTGTGAAAACCCTGAGCAGTGCGGCCCGGTGGCTGGAAGAAAATCATGAGGCAGACCGTTTTCTTCTGTGGGCAGAGGCCTTTGATCCTCACGAGCCCTACGATGTGCCCCAGGAGTATCTCCACATGTATGAAACAGATTATACAGGGCTGGATGTAAATCATCCGGATTATCAGCCCAATATTTTTACAGAGGAGGAGACACAGCATCTTAGAAACCGCTGTAAAGCATTGATGTCTATGACGGACAAGTATATTGGGGAGATTCTGGATGTTTTGGACCGGCATGATATGTGGAAAGATACCATGGTGATTTTTACCACGGACCATGGGTTTCATCTGGGGGAACACGGGTACATGGCGAAAAACTATATGGCGCCGTACAATGAAGTGTTTCACATCCCGCTTTTAATAGCGGCTCCAGGTGTGAAAGCAGGCAGGAGCAGGGCTTTGACACAGAATATTGACATTATGCCTACATTGCTGGAGTTTTTTAAAATGCATGAGAAATTCCCCTATCCCCTTCATGGAAAGAGCCTGGAACCGGTTCTGAATGGGAAGCTGGAACAGGTGAGAGATGGGGTGATATTTGGATATTTCGGGAAACAGACAGCGTATACAGATGGAACGTATGTTTATATGAGGGCTGCGAAAGATGAGTCGAACCGCCCCCTGCATTTATACACGGCAGTTCCGTCTATTCTCCGGCAGTATCTGGGCGGCGGCGACGGGATTGCTGAAAAGGATTATGACAGGATTGAGATGGGACGGTTCCTTCCATGGACCAACTATCCGGTTTATAAGATACCGGCAGATATTGTAGTCTTTAAAAATCCGTCCCAGGAATTTTCCAGACGGTCAGATTATAATAAGGACACGCTGTTATTTTACCTCACAGAGGATTATGAACAGGAGCATCCTGTTTTGGATGAAAAACTGGAAGGCATTTATATTGAGAAACTGCGGCAGTGTATGCTGGCCCACGATGCACTGCCAGAACAGCTGGAACGGCTGGGAATATAGGAAAGAAGACAAAAGGATTCTGGCATTGTCTGTTTCTAAGAACGGACACGCTGTAAGGAGGAGTTTATGAAAAACTGGAAAAAATGGACAGGACTGATGATGGCGGCAATGATGGCGTTTTCTCTGGGCGCATGCGGCAAAGACAACAGTACACAGGAAAATGCCCAGAAAAAAGATGAAAAACAAGAAGATGCCAGGCAGGAGGAGACAAAGGACGGCAAAGAGGAGGAGAGCGGCTCCGGGGAAGCCAGTCCCAGCGGGGAGACGGTGGATATTGCGGCTTTGATTAACACAGACGGTCTGGCAGTGTGGTATGCGGACAAGAAAGGCTACTTTGAAGAACTGGGTCTGGATACCAACATCACTTATTTTGTAAACGGTACATTGGAGAATGAGGCTCTGGCGGCAGGAGAAGCCCAGATCGGGTTCAACGGTTTTGCGGGGGTTTATTCTCTGGCCACAGGAGACTACACCATGGTGGCAGATTGTGACGACGGCAAAGGGTTGGCTGTGTATGTAAAACCGGACTGCCCGGCAGCACAGGTGCAGGGGAAATATCCCAATGACCCAGAAGTATACGGAGATGCCCAATCCGCCAAAGGCCTAAGTTTCGGGGCTACACTGGGGACCATTCAGCAGATTATGGTGGATTCTTATTATGCGAATCTTGGTCAGAAAGATTATAACATTGTCAGTATGGATGCGGCTTCCTGTTATAATGCCCTTCTTAGCGGCGAGGTGGACGGAGCAGCTCTCACTATGAATTACTGTGCTGCTGCAGAAGAAGCGGGGATGGTGTGTCTGGGAACTTATGAGGGAATCACAGGAGTGGGAACCGGTTCCACCGTTATTGTTCCCAACGACTATCTGGAAAGTAACCGGGACGACATTGTCCTGACGCTGAAGGCGGTGTACAAAGCCCTGGATGAGATTCAAAACGATGAACAGCTGGAATTCGATGAGGGCATGGAATTTTTTAAAGAAATGGGCACGGAGTATTCCGAATCTGAGATGCAGACGGAAATCGACACCCGGGACCTATATTCTTATGAAAAACTGAAAGACCTGGAATATGGAAACCATGTGGTGTTCTCCGCGGTGGAACTGGTTAAGCTGGGGCTGCTGGAAGAAGGAAGCGCAGAGACAGTGGCTGAGAGTATCCGCAAAGACCTGCTGGAAGAAGCCACAGGTGTGGAGATTAACATGGTCATACCCAAGATTTGAGGGACGATAATTTTCAGTCTGAAACTGCAGGGTGTGTTCCCGTGAGCGGGAACCTCCTGTAGACAAGGAGCATGTATATGAGAAAAAGGAATAAAGGAAAGAAGCGTTCTTATGTGGGATTGTCTGTACTGTCCATTGTGCTGTTCTTTTTTATCTGGTGGCTGTTTACAGAAGGGTTTTTAGGAACCATTAAGGCCAATGTGCTGCCCGGGCCGGTGAAAGTATTCACCACTTTAATTGATAAGTTCTCCAATAAAAATCCAGACGGGGCGCTGATGCAGATGCACCTGTGGGCCAGTCTGAAAGTTACCCTGTCCGGTTACGTAATCGGATGTCTGGTGGGGATTCCCCTGGGAATATTTATGGGGTGGTATGAGAAGGCGGATATCTTCATCAATCCCATTTTTGATTTCATCCGCCCCATTCCTGGAATTGCGTGGACACCCCTATTCATTCTGCTGTTTGGGATCGGGATGCTGCCGAAAGTGATTGTAATCGCCCTGGCGGCTTTCGGTCCGGCGCTTGTAAATACTTATACGGGAATCCGTCAGACAAAAGAGGTACATATCTGGGTGGGCCAGACATTTGGAGCCTCTAAGTTTGAGATTCTCACGAAAATCGCTATACCCTCATCTATTCCCTTTGTACTCACCGGAATGCGGGTGGGGCTGGGAGTTGCCTGGTCCACCATTATCGGAGCGGAAATGCTGGCGGCCACAGCAGGGCTGGGGTATCTGATTAATCTATGCCGTGGGATTTACCGGCCGGATATTATCATTGCGGCTATGATCTGTGTAGGACTTATCGGTGCAGGGCTGGGGTATGTGCTCACCCTGGCTGAACGCCAGCTTATGAAAGGAGGGCGCTGGTAATGTTGGATAGAAGAGCAAAAGGATGGCAGAAGACAGCTGCTGCAGTGATTTCCTTTGCCATATTTGTATCAGTCTGGCAGCTGGTTACCTTAAATCCCACCATTCATCAGGTGATGCCGGGGCCTTTCGCGGTTCTGCAGAAATTTTTCCTGTCTTTTGCAGAGCCCATAGGGAAAAATACCATGCTGATGCATATGTTAATCACACTCTCACGGTGGGCAGTGGGATTTTTGGCGGCTACGGTACTGGGCATTGCCCTGGGGCTGGCCATGGGCTGGTATCCCAAATTCGAATACTTTATGCGCCCGTTGTTTGAACTGGTCCGGCCCATTCCCACACTGGCGTGGATTCCTCTGGTGATTCTCTGGTGCGGAATCGGGGAATTTGCCAAGTACACACTGGTTTTCATCGGAGCATTTATGAGTATTGTCCAGAATGCTTATCACGGGGCCAAATCCGTGGACCGCTCCATTGTCCATGCGGCTAGAATGCTGGGATGTAATGACAGGCAGATGTTCTTTACCATTGTGATTCCGGCCTCAGTTCCGGCCATTTCCGCCGGACTGCAGATAGGAGTGGCGTCCGCCTGGTCGTCGGTGGTGGCGGCGGAGCTGGTGCGTTCCTCCAGCGGCGTGGGGTGGATCGTGGTTACAGGGCAGCAGAACAATAACATGACACAGATTCTGGTGGGGATTCTGGTGATCGCGGTGATCGGCCTGTTACTAGCGCTTTTGATCAGAAAAGTGGAGGATGTGCTATGCAGATGGAACAAGAGAGGAAGATAGATTCTCCCATTATCACCCTGGAACATGTGGAGAAAGAGTTTGTGAAAGTGAAGGAAGGCGGCACGTTCAAAGTGGTGGAGGATCTGAATGTCCAGGTGCGGGAAAATGAATTTCTAGTATTGTTCGGGCCTGGGCAATGCGGAAAGACCACCATTTTAAACATGATTGCCGGTTTTGAGGAGCCGGATGCAGGTAGTATCTGTATGTACGGAAAAGAGATTCAGGGGCCGGACCCCTCCCGGGGAATGGTATTTCAGAATCTTGCCATTTTCCCCTGGCTGACAGTTATGGGCAATGTGGAATATGGTCCCCGGATGAAGGGGATAGACAAGAAGACCCGGCGGGAAAAAGCCCAGCATTACATCGACCTGGTGGGCCTTCAGGGGTTTGAAAACCACTACCCCATCCAGATTTCCGGCGGCATGAAACAGAGGGTGGGAATCGCCAGGGCATACTGCAATGAGCCGGATGTGATCTTGATGGATGAGCCCTTCGGGGCGCTGGATGCCCAGACCCGCTATCTCATGCAGGATGAGATTGTGAGAATCTGGCAGGCCGAGAAGCGCACCGTGATTTTCGTCACCAATAATATAGAAGAAGCAGTCTATGTAGCAGACCGGATTGTGGTGATTCGAAACTGTCCCACCAGCGTGAAAGCGGAATATGAGATTGGCCTGCCCCGTCCCAGAAGCTATATAGACCCTGAGTTTTTGAAGCTGCGCCGGGAAATCAACGAAGTGGTGGACCACACATTGTAGAAAGGAGCACCGTATGGCAGAAAAACGCATAAAAATAAAAGTGGACCATTTGACGAAAAAATTCGGTGAGCTTCTGGTTTTGGACGATGTGTCCTTTGATGTGGAAGAAGGGGAATTCCTGTGCATTGTGGGGCCTACGGGGTGCGGGAAAACCACGTTTTTAAACAGTGTCACCCGATTGTATGACATCACGGCAGGCCAGATTCTTGTCAACGGGGAAGAAGTGGATTTGAAAAAGCACAATATATCCTATATTTTTCAGGAATTTTCTGCCATGCCCTGGCTGACCATTGAGCAGAATGTGGGGTTTGGGCTGGATATTAAGAAAGTGCCCAGGGCAGAAAAGAAGGAGAGGGTGGATGAGATGCTGGAGATCGTGGGTCTCACTGATTTCCGTCACTTTTATCCCCAGCAGGTGTCCACCAGCATGAACCAGAGAATCGGAATTGCCAGGGCATTTGCCACCCGGCCGGAGATTCTGCTGATGGACGAGCCTTACGGACAGCTGGACATTGACCTGCGCTTTAAGCTGGAAGATGAGCTGGTGAATCTATGGAGGAAAACGAAAACTACGGTACTGTTTATCACCCACAATGTGGAGGAGGCAGTGTACCTGAGCGAACATATTATGGTGCTCACCAACAAGCCCTGTCATGTTAAGACTGTAATCGAGAACCGGCTTCCCAGGCCGCGGGATGTGATGTCTATGGAATTTGTAAAGCTGAGGGATCATGTGACAGAGATGATCAAATGGTGGTAGTATGACACTTGTGCTGTTTGTCATATGTGTGGCTGCTTCCGCCGCCGGGGCTCTGGCAGGATTTGGAGGCGGCGTGATCATCAAGCCTGTGCTGGATGCTTTTGGAATCCTTTCTGTGAGTACGGTGAGTTTTCTGTCCGGGTGTACGGTGCTGGGCATGTCTTTGGTATCTCTGGTGAAATGCAGGAAAGATTCTGTGAAGCTGGAGTTTGGCACCAGTACACCCCTGGCCCTGGGTGCGGCTGTGGGCGGACTGGCGGGGAAAGAACTTTTTGAGTGGGTCAGACACAGATACGGTGATGAAAATGTTCTAGGTATGGTACAGGCGCTGCTGCTTGTGATTACCACAATACTGGTGTTCCTTTACATATATAAAAAGGAACAGCTCCCTTCTATGAAAATCAAAAATCCTGCTCTTTGTCTGGCAATCGGTCTGCTTTTAGGGGGCATTTCATCCTTTCTGGGAATCGGAGGCGGGCCGCTGAATGTGGCGGTTTTGTTCTTCTTTTTCTCCATGGATGTGAAAGCGGCGGCCAGAAATTCCATTTATGTCATTCTTTTCTCCCAAAGTTTCAGTCTGGCAAGCGCTGTGATAAACCATACGGTGCCGGATTTTCAGACGGAGCATCTGGTGGTGATGGTGTCTGGGGGAGCTTTCGGAGCGGTTTTGGGGGCAGAGCTCTCAAAGAAAACGGACGCAAAAGGGCTGGAGAAATTTCTGTATGGGCTGGTGCTGCTTGTGATTGGAATCAATCTGTATAATCTGATGGTGTTTGCGGGGATGTGTCGTTAAATCCGGCATCCATATATCTTAGTTCCTAATCTCCGAATTTTCCAAGACTGCGGTATTGGATGGGTGTTCTCTGAAAACAGGTGTGGAAATAGCTGGAGAAATAGGCGTCACTGGGGAAGCCGGTGCGCTCGGCGATTTCCCGGATGTTCCAGGAGGTGTTCTGGAGAAGGATTTTAGCGGCGTTCATCCGGGTTTTCATCAGGTACTGTTTGGGGGTCAGGCCGGTCTGCTTTTTGAATTTCTGCGAAAAATAGCTGGTGTTCAGGCACGCACGCCCGGCCAGGCCGGCTACGGTAATGGGCAGGTGGTAATTGCTTTCTATGTAATGGATAGCTTCGTCAATTACAGACTGGCCCCTTTTTGTTGTATAGCGCAGGGTCAGCAGGTCGCACAGAAGGGTGTGGATATGGCTGGATATGGTTTCTTCGTATAAGGGTTTTTGTTCCAGAAAGCCGGACACAATGTCCAAAAGGGCCTGGTGGGTGCGGTTGATATAGGGAGGGGAGAAAACCCGGCCGTACTGGAACAGGCGCTGGACCATGGCTTTTGAGTGATTCCCCTGAAAGCGCATAAACAGAAATTCTGTGTCGTCTCTGCAGGAGGCGTACAAATGTGCTCTGGAGGTGTCCACAATGGCCAGGTCATTTTCGTGAAGCAAATATTCCTTTCCTCCGGCCACCAGCAGCATTTCCCCGTGCAGCACATAATGGAATACGTAAAAACGGAAATTAGTAATCTGCCGGGAGACCAGATAATGCCGGTTCAGAAAATAATGGCCGCCCAATTCTGTATAGAACAGGTTTTCCCGGGCAAAATCAGAGGGGGCATTCACATAATATTCAGAATTTTTTAATTTGATACCGGCTTCGCCAAAAGGTTTCATAACAGTCTCCAAATCAATGATTTCTTATGTTATTACTATAACCGCAGGCTGATTCAGGGGGTGAAGGAGGCACAGGCCTATATTTTGTGTCAGGAACAGCCATTGTTGTTTAACCGCTTTATGATGACCAGTACCAATCGAATCCAGACAAAGATAAAGGAAGTGGATGAGAATACCAGAGATATTTATGGACAGCTACACACGGCGAAAGGGGTTCTGAAATTCCGGGATTCTGTTTTTCGGAATCAGTGTACCCAGTGGAATATGGAAGTTCCTGTGGCCGAACTTGAGCAGATGGAGGCCCTTCTTGAGACTCCTTTTGAAATTGATATGGATGAGGTGGAGCTGACAGCAGGGCATGTGCGGGATATGGTGGAGCGTCTGGACGAGAGGGTGATTTATCAGTTTTTTATTCCATCTCCCATTGTGGCTATTTCCCGCTGTATGGATTTTGAGATGTTTCTGGAGGTTTCTCTCACTGAACGGGAGTTGATTTTGGAGGGGCTGAAGGAGATTACACGCAGACAACTGTTAATGCTGGACGCTGTGGTGCCGAAACTGCCGGATCATATTGTATTCTGGATGGGGGGATCAGAGCAGTGCGCTCCGCCTATGATGCATCCGGAGGCCTTTGACTTGTTCGTGGAGCCGTATGATTCGCAGATTGTGGAGAAGATTCACAGTTACGGTTATGCTGTGGGCTGTCATTGTCATGGAAAGGTCAAACACGCATTGGGGGTGATGAAGCGCATCGGCTATGATGCCACAGAGCCGGTAGAGCCCAGTCCTCAGGGGAATGTGTCTATGAGGGAAGGGTTTGAGATTGCGTCCGGTAAAATGACCTTGATCGGAAATCTGGAGTGGGCGGATTTGGAATTGTGCTCCCAGGAACAGATCCGGGAGCGTGTGAGGGCACTGGGGGAATTTAAGAATGAGCGTCTGATTGTGGCTTCCTCGGCAGGGCCCATTACCAGCGTTACATCTAAGCTGGTGGATAATCATCTGGCTTGGCTGGAGGCTTATGAGGAGGTGTTTGGATGATTTTTGAGAGGACCAGGGACATAGAAATGACGTGATGAAGGATATTGGAATCAAAAACGCAAATGAAACTGCAATATCAAAAATCGGGCAGGTAAGGGACGGCGCATTAATGAAACGTGAGGATATAGACGAGTGATTTTTTTAGATACATGCGTGTGGATTGAGTTACTAGTACTACAGCGAGCGATTCAAATTTAGCAATGTATAATGGGCAATATCCGCTTTTGTAATAGTTAAAATTCGATTATTTTGTATTGAAATCGCTACAAGAGCGGTTTTTTCAAAGCACCATACAATATGCTCGCTGTAGTACTAGTATAACCCAATTTAAATAACCTTACGTTTCGCTTGCCTGCTTCTCCGATAGCACATGTGTAAAAGCCTCAGCGTAGCCCACTGCGCTTCGTTTTTACACATGCCCTCTCGAAAGAGCATCCTCAGCGAAACAGAAAGGTATTTAAAGCGGTTTATAATAGCTTTTTATGGCAGAAGTGAAGTTCCATCAGGTTTCACACCAATTCTCAAAAGTTTTCTATATACTTTTCCGTTGTTTATACGTCGTACTGCGCATCTTGCAGTAGCCCAGATACCACAAATTTGAAAAGTGGATTTTGGGATATTTCGCTAAAATCCATTGCATTCTCTGCCGCACTTATACATATAGTTTGACAATTTTTGAATGTTTAGCTAACTCATAAATGTCAGGGCTCTTTATTTACTTTTTGTAAAAGGATTATAAAAAGCAGAAATTGAAGATATCTAATGTCAAAAAATGTCAGAGCCTCCTTTCTTAAAATTATTGGCTTTATTATAGCTATTTTAGAGAAATAGTAACAGCATTTCCAATCTTAGTCATCTGATAAACATTTTCATCAAGGAATGATTCTTCCATAAATGAATCGTCTTCCTCAGAATCAATAAGTGTCCCCAGGCTGCTGTGCTCGTAAAGCTGTAATTCCACATTTGAGGCATTGGGCGAGAGATACCCGTTATTGTCGATGACAAAAACCATTTCAGGATTTTCATAAGAAAGCAGTCTGTAAGTCACCTGATTTCCCAGGTTATCTTTTCCTTTTAAGTAATACTCTCTGTCCGGCGGAAGGTTTTCACATACAGCAGTTATCGTGCTTTCTACGCTGTTGAATGAAAAATCTTTTATTGTTATGGGGGTTCCGTCAGAGAGTGTGATTACCTGACCGCTCTGAACGACGGCGGTGCGCTGGTTTGATTTTTCCATGGATGCATGGAAAATGAATCTGTATTTTCCGATTTCATCCATGTTATGGATTTTGTTGACAGTAAATACTGCTTCTATTTCAACGGGGTCTTCCAGGCGGAAGTCTTTATCCAGGTAATAGTTCAGAACATATTTACCGGCAGGTGCTTCAGGGGAGGCGTCTGTTTTATGCTGGATTTTCACATGGAGCTTCCTGCCGTTTACTTTTACATGATCGGATAATTCGGTATCAATTATCTGTCTGCCGTCCTCAAATTTTTGTGATACCAGAAGAAACAGCTGGTTTTTATCTAAGATAACTTCCTCTAATGTGAGTGTCAGGCCGTTTTTTGTGACAGAGGAATTTTTTATCTCTGTATAAGAGGATATATCTTCTGAAATTCCAAGCATTTCGCCGATTGCTGTTGTAAATTTATGGAGCGCTGCCTTGACTTCTGAATGGAAAATACATGCCATACTCAGGAGAATGATAACTGCGGCACAGGCGGCACCTGTCAGATATTTACGCAGCGCCAGGGTGTTTTGAGTTTCCCTCCAGGGTTTTTCTGAACGTATCACCAATTCGTCATCAATACCGCCAAATAGTGATAAGAATAAAAAGTGGTTTTTGTTCATGGTAAGTACCTCTCTTCCATCAATTTTTTTCTAAGCTTTTTTCTTGTGCGAAATAGATTTGACTTTATGGAACTCACTGAATTACGGTGCCTTTTGGCTATTTCTTCAATGGAATCCATGTACCAGTATCGGCGTATAAAAATATCCTGATCTTTTTCTTTGAGGTGATACAGGAATTCATTGATAATCTGCAGGAGCTCTTGCTCCTGTACGTGGTCTTCCAAAGGGCTTTCCAGTGCCTGATTGAGCATCTGTGTTTCTTCCAGGATATTCAGGCTGGTCATATGCATGTCTGTTCTTTTTGAAGCATATTTTTTTCTCAGCTTGTCTATTGCGAAGCCGCGGGTGATTTTCCCCAGAAAGCTGGAGAGAACGGCGGGCTTCTTAGGTGGGATGTATCTCCAGGCGGCAAACCATGTATCATTTACGCATTCCTCTGAATCCTCCCGGTTCATTAGAATGTTCCATGCGATATGAAAGCAGAAAGGAGTATATTTACTGCTGGCTTTTTCCAGAGCGGCTTCATCCCGGTTCCAAAATAAATCGACGATTTTTGTATCTTCCATGAGGAACCTCCCTTTGCAGTGGATGTCATCAGAAAAATTCCTGGCAGGACTTCTGAGAGCATCTTAATTTATTTGACGATTTAAAGGCCTTCTGTGAATATAATTCGTGTTTTTTTACGGATGGTTGCATTTTATGAAGTTATTTTCTTACAGTTTCTTAGCCAAGTATATAATACTTTTTAGGATTGGTCGATAATTTATCTGCATTCCTTATTTGTTTCATTTGTCCAAATTCTGGTTGTGGAATGATATAGACAAATGATTTTTGTAAAGAAACTCTAAGGATGACGCAGAGCAGGGATGATCTAGAAATATAATCCAGATGGAACCAGTTTGAATGGGGGAGGGCGGCTCCAAATGGCGAAAACGCTGGCAATTCCTGTGCGTTCAGCCCAATTTGCATTTATACGATAAAAGGGTTTGCCTGTTGCTGGATATGACGATGAAACTCAGAAGGCATATCTTGAATATCCGGACGGGAGGCGCGGGTATGTCGGGAAATGATGTGGTAAGGTTTCCAGAAGTCATTGTAATTGCCGGTCCATATGGAAGCGGCTGTAAAAGCAGAAGAATTAAGGGAACGCATGATAGTGGACAGAAAAGATTTTACATTGAGATTGTGCTGTCTTTCTCACCCACCAACTTTCTGCAATATGCTATGTAATATTTCTGCTGTATCTTGATAAGTGAATTGCTGATGCCGTTGTATGGGCAAAACCCAAGCAACGGCATTTCCTATGGCATGGAGGATAGCATCCCAAGTCCGGTGCGTAATCTGACAGAAATAATTTTCTTCCCATATCTGTATAAGTGGTGCATTGCGCCCTGTGGACAGCTGCCCTTTAGTGACTTGATGGTTACCTGTTTTATAGATTATACCTTAATATCCAAAGATGGCCTCGGCTTTAACGCAAATTTACTTCTGACTTTTACAATGCGTTTTTCTACATCTTTGCGGGTAATGCTGCGTACAATGCTTGTATGAAATGGCGCATTGTTTCATCAAACATATCTTGCCGGGCAGTTTCGGAAACATCTATTATTTTATGGAATTCGGACGGGTCTTTACCTGTAATGTCCATTCCCGCTACACCATAGGGATTTACGAAATCACCGTCCTCATCAAAAAGTCCCATATAATTACGAATAAATGTTTCTTCGTCTGCTTCAAGTGGATTTTTAAATTTAAAATCAAGGTCATCATATTTTTGCCCAAGCATTTGCTTAAGCATTTTCAGATTTTGTAAATCCTGTTGAACCTTTGCTTGTGCAGCAGACTTAGTTTCTTCTCCGTTGGGATGTCCTTCGTCATACATTGCTTTAGTACGTTTGTACCGTGCGCTGTTTGTTTTAATTGTGCCTGTGTAAGGCTTATAACCTACAGTCATTGACATAACGTAACCCTCCTTAGATACAAAATTCCTTTTGACCATACACTTTATTGTTATGTCAGCAATTTGACAGGATTTTGTAAGGAAGTTTGAGAAAATTGATGATTTTTACAGAAAAGCTCCAATACCCCCCCACGCCCACATGAAATGTGGTATATTCAAAAATATTTGAAATTACCTATTGACCCTCACGGAACGTGATGGGTTAAAGTGGATATATCAAGAACAGGAGGCCGACAGCTATGAAGACAGTAAAAGAAGTATCAAATTTAACAGGTATCAGCGTGCGCACGCTCCACTATTATGATGAAATCGGGCTGTTAAAGCCGACTGGAAAAAGTGAAGCGGGATACAGGCTTTATGACGATAAAGCACTGGAAACATTACAACAAGTGTTGTTCTTCCGTGAGTTTGATATTCCCCTGAAGGAAATCAAAGTGATTATGGCGGATCCGGCTCGTGATAGAAATCAGATTTTACAAATGCAAAGGGAAATGCTGACAGCAAAAAAAGAGCGTATGGAACGCCTGATCGCCAGCATTGACAGGATTTTGAAAGGAGATAATAAAATGGATTTTGCGATTTTTGACAGAAAAGAAATTGAAGAAATGTTCCGGCAGACTTATGAACGTATGCCGGAAAAGATACGTCAGCTTGCCGTAGATGAATTTGGAGGCGTTGAGGAATGGAAAAACCATTATATGGATGTAGTGTCATCAGAAGATATGCAGAAAAAATATGCAAAGATGGTTGAATGGTATGGTGGAAAGGAGGCATATCAGGCAGCGTCTGCCCATCCATTGGGCAGGGATGTGGCAGAAAGCTATGGCAGGCGTATAGAAGCCGTCATAAAAAAAATTGCCGGGAAGAAAAACTGTTCCCCGGATTCCTTTGAAGTAAAGGAACTGATTGGCGAATATGGTTTTGTCATGAAACAGCTTACCCAGGTAAAGGAAGAAGCTGGAATGATGAAATACCTTGCGTGGTTCCAAAACTCAGAGCCGACAAAATCCAAGATAGATAAGCAGCATGGAGAAGGATCAGCAGAATTTATCGCACAGGCGGTTGAAGCGTTCTATGGGAATGAATGATATAAAATATAATTAATCGAGATGTAGTTACCAAATGCCCCGCTTTGCGGGAGATTTTCCCCTCATTCCGTTGACGCATCCCTCTGCGCCGCCTTCATTTGGAGCAAATCTCCCATATGATACCCTTGGGTGCAAACTGTGACGTATGGTTGACATAAAGCATTTTTAAGACACGTTCTGGGCCAATCTTTCAATCATCCGAAGAATCCGCTCCGCACTGCATCGTATCTTTTCCTCGGAAAGCATTCCCTGTTCATACGCCTTTCGGATATTTTCATCATCTTTGGGATTTCCCGGCATAATTAGGTCGTTTCCCGCAGCAATACACTGCCATGGCACACTGCCGTTTTCGGGGGCTGTTGTGTTCCAGTCGGACATAATCACTCCCTCAAATCCCCACTCTTCACGAGCGATGGTGGTACACAGATCCTGGTTACTTGCCGAGTGAACGCCGTTTACCAGATTATAGGAGGACATTAGAGCAGCAGGACGGCTTTTCTTTATTGCAATCTGAAATCCCCGCAGGTAAATTTCCCGGAGTGTCCGCTCAGAAATGCACACGTCTACGTCCATCCGGTTATCCTCCTGGTTGTTACAGGCAAAGTGTTTGAGGGTGACGCCGCATCCTCTGCGGCTTTGTACACCATCTGTTACGGCGGCGGCCAGAAGTCCTGACAGCAGAGGGTCTTCGGAATAATATTCGAAATTGCGGCCGCATAAGGGATTCCTTTGGATATTCATGCCCGGCGCCAGCCACAGGTTCACATGAAATTCTTCCATTTCCACAGCTATAGCCGCTCCAAATTCCCGCATCAAGTCCGTATCCCAGGTCTGTGCCAATGCGGTTCCAACAGGAAAGGCTGTGCAGTAATGATAATAAGTATCCGCGTTTTCATGATGCTCTGCTTCTTCCAGAAAGCCATTTTCCAGAGAACCCAGGACACTGGCTCCATATACAATGCCTGTCTTACGGTCTGCTTCATAACTCTGCCTCAGACGAAGTCCTGCCGGTCCATCGGCCATAATCAGGGAGCAGATGCCATATTTTTCTTCCAACTCTTCCGTGGTCTCACCGGCAGACCCTGGCACCCGAGTCCCTGTGGAGCCAAGTGTGGCGGTACCTGGAGTGATATTTCCATATAGGAGAGGAATCAGCTCTGTAAGGGGATATTCTTCTGCCGTGGGCGCCTGATAGACGGCTTCCTTTTCTTTCACAGGCGTTATGGGGAAATGGGGCAGGTCGTCTTCTTCTGACTGCCTTAGCTGCTCCTGGTTTCTGTTTACAGCAGATTTGGCTTTGCCAAGCTCAGAAAAAACTTCTTTTTTCCAGGACAGTTCCCTGGTGTGGGTTAATATCACCTGTTCCTGGACGGTCAGAAATGCTGCAGGTTTCAGAGATGCCGAATCACTGCCGATCCACAGGCCGTATTTTCCGGCTTCCACCACCCATGCATGCATCTGTTCTGAATAACCGGCAAGAGATGAGTACTCTATGAAAACCACTGTCTTCTGCATTTCCTGGGGCTTTAAAAGCCCAGTCTTTGCAAAACCTGCCAGCCGCTGATATTCCTTGGCCCTGCCTGTCTGGGGCGGCGTTATATATGCCTGCACCACCTCTCTGCCAGAATGAACATTTCCGGTGTTTTTTACAGAAACCAGCAGGCGGATCCCATCTTTTGCAGTCTCCAGACCTTCAAATGTTATGGAAAATGTGGTGTAAGATAGGCCATATCCAAAAGGAAATAAAGGTTTGATGTCAAAACTATCAAAGTAACGGTAACCCACATAAATTCCTTCCTGATAGATTTCCTGATCCAGATTCCCATTGATAATGCCAAAGCTTTCGGCTGAGGGATAGTCTTCATAATGTTTTGCCCAGGTGGCAGTGAGTTTTCCCCCTGGCGCTGCGCGGCCAAATAAAACATCTGCAGCCGCATGGCCCCCTTCCTGTCCGGGAAGGGAAATGTTTAGGACTGCCTGGATATGACGAGCTTCCTGCAGGATATCTGTCAGTTCAATGGGGCCGCCAGTATTCAGGAGAAGAACCACAGGAATGCCTGCCTGCTCCAGAGACAGAAGATCTTCCCGTTCTTTTGAGCTCAGGTAATAATCTCCCGCTGCCTTTCTCCGATCCCTTCCTTCTCCGGAAATACGGCTGATTACATAGACCGCGGCAAAAGCCCCTTTCACATCAACTGCGGTAACAGGGCGTCCTTCCGGCAGGGAAAAGGGATTTGCCGCATAGGCGTCAAAGGGGTTTTCCTCCTGTGCGGCGGCCTGTAAGACTTTTTTTCTCCAGACAGCCCTGGCAGTTTCATAGCGTTTTTCATAATCAGTAATCCAGTCCAGGCTTGTAATCTCTGCGCCTGCTGCTTTTAATCCCTGATATACAGATACACTTTCTCTGTTATTCACATCTCCGGAACCGGTGCCGCCCTTGACCGTATAAACCCCGCCGCCGCCCAACAGAGCAACAGGTGTGGAAATATCCAAGGGGAGTAAGTTTTCATTTTTCAACAGAACCATGCCCTCTGCAGCTGCTTTTCTGGCCAGCAGGCTGTGGGCCGTCTCCCGTTTGGATGGCTCTGTTTTCGGTGTTCCACTATGTTTATAATTAATCATTGTCATAAATTATTCCTTTCAGAAGATATATAGGCAAGCGGTACCCGCAGGCCAGGTCATTTGTATGGATATTATTAAGTATAACACACAGGGAAAAGACTGCCATAATTATTTTTCCCAAAATGGAAAGATTTGCACTACAGCAGTCTTAAAAGATTGTATTTTGTTACTCTTTTACACCGCCCAGCGTTACACCTGCGATAATAAACTTGGACAGCAGCAGATATACAATGATGATGGGAACGATTGCCACCAAAATCATAGTATAGATTTTACCCATGTCAAAATTCATATAGTCTGCGCCACGGAGTGTGGCAATCAGAATGGGCACGGTCATTTTCTCTTTTGACTGGATAACCAGAGCCGGGACGAAGTAATTGTTCCATGAGCCCACAAATGAGAAAATTGCCTGAACTGCTATAGCCGGTTTCATGATGGGAAGCACAATCCGGTTAAAAGTCCGGAACTCTCCGGAACCGTCAATTCTTGCCGCCTCAATGAGGGACATGGGAAGTGAGGACTGCAGATAACTATACATGAAATAGAATACTGCAGGGGAGGCAATAGACGGAATGATCAGCGGAAGCAGGGAATCGTACATTCCCATGTTAGTAATCAACCGCAGAAAACCCATCGCCGTTACCTGTGTGGGCATGACAAGGATTGCCATAATAAAGGTAAAGGCTATTTTCTTTAACTTGAAATCATACGCATACAGGCCATAGGCGGTCAATGCCGAAAAATATGTACAGATTGCCGCAGAACATCCGGAGACGATTAAGCTGTTCAAAATTCCCCTAAACATGGGAAAGGTTCCGTCGTTTGCCACGTTTTTCAAATTCTCAAATAGATAACTGCCTGGCAGCGCTGAAAAGCCTTTCTGCAGATCTGCATGTGACCGGGTGGCGTTTACAAACAGGATATAGAAGAAAAACAGGCACATAAAGGATAAAATGACAAGCACAATATGCGCGAGAATACTCCGTAAATGGTTTGGCTGTTTCGATTTCATAAGCTTTATCCCCTCCTTTGTTTCTTTGCTTTTCTGGCAGCCGCTTTGGAGCCGTCCGGGTCATCATTGTTGGTCATACGGTATACAATAAAGCATAGAATACCGCTGACAATGAACAGGTAAACAGATAACGCACCTGCCATACCGTAATTCCGGCTTTTCAAATGGCTGTTCAGGAACATAATCAAGGTCATGGATGTACGGTCCGGTGTTCCTTGTCCGTTTGTCAAAATCTGCGGAACGTCAAACATCTGAAGTCCGCCGATTATGGAATTGATTAACGTATAGGCCAGGATGGGGCGGATCAGCGGAAGGGTGATATAGAAAAATTTCTGTATGCTGTTACATCCATCCAGTTCGCACGCCTCAAATACATCCGGGCTGATGCCCATAATGGCAGCCATCAGCATAATTGTTGAATTTCCAAACCACATGAGAAAGTTCATCAATCCCACCAGAGATCTGGTCCCCATTACGGTACCCAGAAAATCAATGGGTTCACGGAGCCATCCCATAGACATCAAAATGGCGTTGATGGGTCCGTTTGAAGAAAACAGGGTGAAAAATAACATGGCAAATGCCGACGCCATGATCAGGTTTGGCAGGTAAATCACAACCTTGAAAAACTGAGAACCTCGTATTTTCAGGCGGGTATCTACAAACCACTGGGCCAGCACTAAAGCGACCACTATCTGAGGGATAAAGCCTATCAGCCATAATAGTAAAGTGTTCCCTGCGTATTTCAGCATATCGGAACCCAGAAGTTTGATATAATTCGCGGCTCCCACAAAATTGGGGCCCACTTCTTTAATTCCTGAGCGGTAATATTCAAAGAAGCTGTACCGGATGGTGTCCACCAGAGGAATAAAAGAAAAAATGAAAAAACTTGCGAAAAAGGGAATAATAAAAAGATATCCCCATTTGGCATAATTAATTTTTTTGTGTTTCTGTTTCATAGACTGTCATTCCTTTCCATTGGGAATCGGGGCGTCAGATCCCGCTGTAGTTTACTTTGGCCACTGAATCTCAGTAAGTTCCGGATAGCGCTCCAGGATTGCTGTCTCGAAGTTTTCCTTCGCCTTGTCAAAGTCTACGTTTCCCTGAAGATAATCGTTGAAAGAATTCTGAATCAGTTCCACGCATCCCTGGTCGTAAGCGGAAAGGGGCGCGATCTGAATACTCTCCGCAACCGGCACAAAATATTGGAACGCGTTCTGCCCGCCCAAAAAATCTGACGCAAATGAGTCGTTTTCCGACGCTTCTTTCATGCCGCTTGTTGTGTTTGTAAAATCAGAGTAATCTTTGGAAATCTTCATCAGGTTCTCTTTATCGGCAGTTACGGAGAGAATGATATCCTTTACATGCTGCGGATTATCTGTACCAGTACAGGCATGAACATAGGAGCCGCCCCAGTTATATTCCTGCGGGGGATTGGTAACTGCCCATACGCCGTCTTCACCGTCCCAGTTTGGGTTCAGGGTGAAGTCGATTCCCCACGCCGGGAAGAGGAACGCGAATACTTTTGCGGAAGAACTCATGGCCTTGTTCCAGTCGTCATTCCACTGGCCTTTGATGTTCTTGTCCAGGTAGCCAGCGTCCAGCCAGTCCTGGGAATCCTTGATCCAGTCCATGATCTTCTGGTCAACCTGGATGGTGGTTTCGCCGGGGCTTACCCAGGCTTTTTCAATGCTATTGCCGTACAGACGGAAAGTATCTGCGTAGGAAGAAAACGTAAAATACCCTTTCTTTTTCAGTTCTTTTGCAGTGGTCTGCATAGTATCCCAATCTTTTACCTTCTGGCCGATTTCCTCTGGATCATCTGTTCCGAACACGTCTTTGGCGATGTCCCGCCTGTACACTAGAAGTCCCGGGCAGCACTGCCATGTGGAACCTCTTTGAACGCCCTCTGTGTCAGAGGCTGTCATTTTTGTAAAATCATATTGGTCTGCCAGATCCTTGTCCGGGTCAATTCCCAGATCCTTCAGGGGCATGGCCACGTCCGCTTCGGCATCGGTATATTTGTTCACGTAGTCTGTCTCTGACAAAAAGATATCCACTTTGGCCTCATCGGATACGTCGGGTTGTCTAATCAGCGCCTCGTCCAGCTTCTGCTGATAGACGCCGTCCTGATTGGGATTGATGATCCAGTGGATTTCAGTCCCGTCTTTCAGAGCCGTTATTGTCCCATCCTTTGATGTCTCCTTTACTTCTGGATAAACGGCCTCCACACGCTTGCGGAACTCGTCATTCCAGCTGTAGATGTTAATGACGCCGCCCTCCCCGTCCGACGATGTACCGTCTGAACCCGGCGGTTTTCCGCAGCCGGATAGGATGCCCGCCGACATAGACGCAATTAGCAAGATGCTGAACGCCTTCTTTTTTTTCATTTGCAATACCTCCTTTATATAAATTTTCGATAAAAAAATTATAGCGGAAATGATTTCCCGGTTATATTAAAGATTTTAACAAAATGTCAAATTCATGATGCGTTTTTTTATTTCTGATTATTTTAGGTCATGATTTTGATATTTTTCACACGGTTTTTATTTTTTTTATTCCGGGTTTTTTATATCATCAGGTATAAAAAATGAGAAAGGTGTATAAAAATTGAATCACATAGAATTCATAGATGAACATGGCAGCTTTTGTCTGAAACAGCCGGAAAATATCAGCTATTTATACTTTCCCCTTGCTTCAGAAACAGGGTTAAAAAGCGCTGTTACACCCAATTTTGGCGGGGACTCTAAGATTGACCAGGAAACCTTCCTCCTGGAACCAGTAAGTGCGGAAAACCTTCACAATAACCGTTCCACCCGCAATTTCTGGTTCGCGGACAAGGAAGGAGGCGCCTATTCGGCTGTGGGATCTTCCGCGGAACAGGAATGTGACAAATTCACACAAATGCAGGATGAAAGCCAGCTGACGGCAGGATTTATGTGGCAGAGCTTAAAGCGCTTTTCGAAAGTCTACCAGTTAACATCTACGGTCACCTCCTTCATTCCGAGAGATGACAATGTGGAAATTATGTTTGTGACAGTATGCAATCAGGGGGAGACGCCGCAGGAATTGACAGCCTATGCAGCGGTTCCCGTTTATGGACGCAGCGCGGATAATATACGGGACCATCGGAATGTAACTTCCATGCTTCACCGGATAAAAACGGATAAAAACGGAGTCTTTGTCTGCCCTGCCATGTCTTTTGATGAAAAAGGCCACCGCCCCAATCAGAAAATCTATTATGCGGCAGGATGCACGGGAAACGGCGGCGCGCCAGAGAGCTTTTATCCTTCTGTGGAGGACTTTATCGGGGAAGGGGGAACTTTCACCCGCCCCCGGGCCGTATATGAACAATATCCCGGCTGTCCGGCTTTCAGCCGCGCAGACGGAAAGGAAGCCATGGGTGCTTTTCGTTTTGCGCCGGTTTTACTGGCTCCTGGTGAAAAAGCAGAATACATCGTACTTCTGGGTGTAGAAGATACGGAAGCAGATATTTTGCGTATTTTGGAAAAATATCATACCAGGGATAAAGTGCAAAAGGCCTTTGAAGATACAAAAGATTACTGGCAGAATCAGACAGCTGTCTATTTTCATACGAATGATTCGGAGTTTGACCACTGGATGAAATGGATCTGCTTTCAGCCGTTTCTGCGCCGGCTGTTCGGCTGTTCTTTCCTTCCCCACCACGATTATGGCCGGGGCGGGCGGGGATGGAGAGATCTGTGGCAGGACTGCCTGTCGCTGCTTCTGATGAAACCGGAAAGCGTGAGAGAGATGATCATTGCCAATTACGGAGGGGTCCGCATTGACGGCACCAATGCCACCATAATCGGAGACGGGGACGGGAATTTCCTGGCAGACAGAAACGGGATTGCCCGGGTCTGGATGGATCATGCAGTCTGGCCGCTGATGACCACAAAACTGTATATAGACCAAACGGGAGATATGGAAATTCTGAATCAGAAAGTCTCCTATTTTAAAGACATGCAGACCATGCGGGGGACAGATGTGGACAGGCTGTGGAATCCCGGCTGTGGAAACCGGCAGCGGACCAAAGATGATGAGATTTATGAGGGCAGTATTCTGGAGCATCTGCTTATACAACAGCTGACCGCTTTTTACGAGACAGGAGGGCATAATATCTGCCGGCTCCGGGGGGCTGACTGGAATGATGCCTTGGATATGGCTTCTGAACATGGGGAAAGCGTTGCGTTCACCTGTGCCTACGCCGGTAATCTCAGAGAACTTGCGAAGATGATCCGTCTGCTGGACAGCCGCTCAGTGTTTCATACAGCAAAACTTCTGGAAGAAATTTCGGTTCTTCTGGACAATGGCACAGAAAGTTTTCACCATACCGTACAAAAGCAAAGAATACTTGCCGATTATGCAGCCCGGTGCCGCCACAATATCAGCGGCAGGCACATCAGTGTTTCACTTTTGGATCTGGCGGCAGATCTGGATCGAAAGGCGGACTGGCTCATGGAACATATCAGAACCCAGGAATGGATTGAGGGGGAAGACGGAGAAGGCTGGTTCAACAGCTATTATGATAATCATGGACGGGCCGTGGAGGGATTTTTTGAGGGGCGCGTCCGCATGATGCTGACGGGACAGGTTTTTGCCATCATGAGCAAAACGGCAGAAAACGCTCAAGTTGAAAAAATTATCAAAAGCGCCGACCGCTATCTCTACAGGAAAGAAATCGGCGGTTACCGTCTGAACACAGATTTTCAGGAGCTGAAATTTGATCTGGGCCGCATGTTTGGGTTTGCCTATGGCGAAAAAGAAAACGGTGCCGTATTTTCCCATATGGCGGTTATGTATGCCAATGCTCTTTACCGGAGGGGGTATGTGAAAGAGGGATGGAAAGCGCTGAAAACACTTGCCGAAACGGCTCTGGACTTTGAAACCAGCCATATATATCCAGGAATTCCCGAATATTTCCGCTCTGATGGGCGGGGCATGTATCAATATCTCACCGGAGCGGCAAGCTGGTTTATGATGACGATGATCATAGAAGTTTTCGGCATCCGGGGAGACGGGGGAGATCTTATTTTCTATCCAAAGCTTCTCGCCAGCCAGTTCGATGAAGAAGGGAGGGCTTCCATCCGCACATCTTTTGCAGACAGGCAATTGACGGTTATCTATGAAAACAAAAATGGCAGAGACTTTGGCTCCTACAAAATCGGTTCTGCCGTGTGCGATGGGAAGGAGCTTGCTGTCAATGACGATTCTTCTGTTCTGCTTCCCCGCAGGACATTCACTGCATTGCCAGGCATAAGACACCAGGTTGTGATAGATTTAGTGTAATACGATTGTAATATGATGAAAGGAAAGAACTTATGAAATATGGATATTTTGACGATGCAAACCGGGAATATATCATTGAGCGGCCGGATACCCCGGCGCCATGGGTGAATTATCTGGGTTCTCCGGAATATGGCGCGATTATTTCTAATAACGGGGGAGGCTACAGCTTTGCCCGGTCAGGCGCGGACGGGCGGATACTCCGTTATGTATTCAACAGTTTTGATCAGCCTGGACGATACCTCTATATCCGAGACAATGAATCAGAAGATTACTGGTCTGCTTCCTGGCAGCCGGTGGGTAAAGATCTGGGCAGTTATAAGAGCAAATGCTGCCATGGCATGGGCTATACCCGGATGGATTCCGTCTATAGCGAAATTGCTTCGGAAGCCGTCTATTATGTCCCCATGGGAAAGTCGTATGAGGTGTGGGCGCTTTCCGTGGCCAATCATTCCTCTGTTCCCAGAAGCCTCACATTAACCGGCTATGCCGAATTTACCAATCACGGCAATTATGAGCAGGATCAGGTGAATCTGCAGTACTCACTGTTTATTTCCCGAACATTGTTTGAGAAAAGGCAGATTATCCAGCAGATTCATGGGAATCTGGATGCCCTTCCGGAAGATAAACAGGTGGACAAGAAAAATGTAACCGAACGCTTTTTTGGACTGGAAGGGGCGGCAGTGTCCTCCTGGTGCGGCGAAAAAGAACATTTCCTGGGAAAATATCATGGATATGGCAATCCTCAGGGCGTGATATCAGGGAGCCTGGGGAACACAGCCAGTTACAATGAGAATTCCTGCGGCGCGCTGTCCTGCAGGGTCACGCTGATGCCGGAGGAAACAAAAACTGTTGTTTTTCTCCTTGGAACCGGCGGCTCAAAAGAAGGAAATACCGCCCTGGAGGGGTACAAAAACCCGGAGGAAACGGTTGAGAAAGAGCTTTTGGAGCTGAAAACATACTGGTATGAAAAACTGGACCGCCTGAAAGTAAACACGCCCAGCCCGGAATTTAACACTATGGTGAACACCTGGAATGCTTATAACTGCTTTATGACATTTATCTGGTCCCGGGCCGCCTCGTTTATTTACTGCGGATTGCGCAACGGTTACGGTTACCGGGACACGGTACAGGATATTCAGGGGATTATTCATCTGGCGCCGGAGATGGCGGCAGAAAAGCTCCGGTTTATGCTGTCTGCACAGGCGGCAAATGGAGGAGGTCTTCCCCTTGTGAAGTTCACCCATACGCCGGGGCATGAGGATACGCCAGACGACGCTTCCTACAGACAGGCAACCGGCCACCCCGCCTATCGCGCCGACGACGCCCTGTGGCTCTTTCCCACTGTATACAAATATATTGCCGAAACCGGCAATACAAAATTTCTGGATGAGGTCATTCCGTTCGCGGATAAAGGAAAAGGCAGTGTCTATGAGCACCTGAAGCGGGCAGTGAAATTTTCTTGCGATCATCTGGGGCCCCATGGTATGCCCGCAGGACTTTATGCCGATTGGAATGACTGCCTGCGCTTGGGCGCGGATGGGGAATCTGCCTTCGTAGCGATGCAGTTCTATTACGCATTGGCAATCCTGAAGAAATTTGCCGGGCACAGGGAAGATGGGGATTATGTGAAATATCTGGAGAAAAAGCTGGAAGAAACCGGGACACTGATTCAGAAACTGTGCTGGGACAACGACCGCTTTATCCGGGGATATACAGAAAGGGGCGGGCGGATTGGTGCGGCGGACGACCCGGAAGCGAATCTGTGGTTAAATCCCCAGAGCTGGGCGGTTATCAGCGGCCTTGCCTCCCCGGAGCAGGCTGTGACAGTCCTTGAGAATGTCTATGAAAGATTAAATACAGAATATGGCGCCCTTCTCATGGATCCACCCTACCATGCCCATGCGTTTGACGGGGCTCTGGCGGTGATCTATAATCAGGGAACAAAAGAAAACGCGGGGATTTTCTCACAGTCCCAGGGGTGGCTGGTTTTGGCGGAAGCCTTATGCGGCCGCGGCGGGAGGGCATTTACCTATTTTATGGAAAATGCCCCTGCCGCGTGGAATGACAGGGCCCAGATCCGCCGCCTGGAACCCTATTGCTACGGGCAGTTTACAGAGGGGAGAGCCAGCAGGCATCCTGGACGTTCCCATGTTCATTGGCTCACAGGCACTGCTTCTACCATGATGGTGGGATGTGTGGAGGGAATACTGGGTCTTCGCCCGGATCTGAACGGAATCGCCGTCTCTCCGTCTATTCCCAGGGAATGGACACATCTGGAAATAGAGAAAAGTTTCCGCGGAAAGTATCTGCACATTATCGTTGATAACCCCCATGGGAGGGAGTCGGGTTGTGAAAAACTTACAGTAAATGGAACAAAAGTGGACGGCAGTTATATTCCCGAAAGCCTTCTGGCCGCTGAAAATCAGATTCAGCTTATTCTATAATGTCCCACTGAATGGTGTGATACAAATCCCGGTACTTCTTCGGCGTCATGCCCTCGTATTCGCGGAATTGCTGGATAAAATGGCTTTGGGAAGAAAAAGACAGGCGGTTGGCGATATCAATCATGGAATAATCGCTGTACTGAAGCAGATTTTTTGCCATATCGATCTTCTGTCTGCGTATATACCCGCTGACAGAATCTCCGGTTTCTTTCTTGAACAGCCGGGACAGATAGCTGGCAGATACACCCAGTGTATCTGCCAGGTCTTCCACCGTAATCCGCTCTTTGATATGGGAATAAATGTACTCCCTGCAGGCACTGATGTGACGGGAGGTTGTGTCGCTCTGGCAGAGTCTGCGCATCTTTTCAGCATAATCCAAAACCATTTCGTCATGCAGGCTCCGGATGCCCTGTACGGTATGGATATCATCCAGTTTTTGAATATAGAAATCGCTCATCCGGAAAGCCTGTTCCAGTTCCATGCCTTTCTGCCTGCACAGCCGGGTAATCATTGCCGTTGTAATCACGAAATGATACTTTAAATTCGTGACAGGATTTCTGGACAGTGTTCCAACCCCCTCACTGTCCAAAAACCGTTCCTGTTCACAATTTTTCCGGACGGCTTCCACATCGCCGTTGGTCACCGCCTGATAAAACAAAAATTCTTCTGTGGGCGGCCTGTGTTCTATTTCGTCCATATCATCTTCTGTTTCCAGAAGAAGCCATTCACGCTGATACCTCATAGAATACCCCCTTTTGTGCTTTTCAACCGTTAATCTCACTTAAATACCGGTACACAGTAGCCGTAGAGCAGGAGAACTGCCTGGCCACAAAGGAGATCGCGCCTTTTAACTGAAACAGTCCCTGGTCATTTAATTTCTGCACGATATCTTTGCGCTCATACTGATTCAGACGGGTGATGGGTGTGGCAAGGTCTTTGGTGACATCATCGAAAATTTTCTGCATAAGCAATGTGATGTCTGTGGGAAAGCTCTCTGTCATGGGCATGGCGGCAGGCTGTTCGGCGGCAGCAGCGGGCTGCTGGTCGATGGGCGCCTGTTCTAAGAAGGACTCTGGGTGTATGGTGGACAGGAGTTTCTGGTGGAGCTCCATGAAGCGGCTGTCGTCGTAATTGATACACAGAAATCCCACAGGTTCATTGTTTTCATCTTTTATCATCATGGTTGAGGACCGCAGAACATGGCCGTTGGCAGCAACACCTTTGTAGTTGCACAGGAAATCGTGGGTTTCGTATATTTTGGAGGAGAGCAGGTGCAGAGCTGTGTTTGTCAGGGGGCTTCCCACAGTCCGTCCGCTGACATGACCGTTGGCGATTGCCACGATCGCCTGATGTTTCGGGTCCAGGTCCTGGAGGACGACCTCGTAATCCGGGCCCAGAGTTTTACCGAGAAAATCAACAATAACAGTATATTGCTGAAGAATATGTTTATTCATATAAATTCCCCATTTCATTGTGAAGCGTGTCAGGAACTGTATGTAAATAACCTATGCCATCTTTAAAGTTCCCTAAGGCTGGAGTAAACAGTGACAATAAATACATTATCGCATTTCACCTGTTAAAATTCAATATGAAATTCCGGGTCTGGCGGCTTATTGCGGCTTACGCTGCTAGAAATCATTTTAATATTGTGGTATGATATACAAAAAATTACGCTGGACGACGGCTGAAAGGAACGATTAGATGACAATGATAACAACAATTTTGTTTGATATGGACGGAACCCTGCTTCCTATGGACCAGGATAATTTCACAAAAGGCTATTTTCGTGAGCTGGTGAGAAAGTTTGCCCCTTATGGCTATGAACCGGAACAGTTCACAAAGACCGTGTGGGACGGAACTGCGGCCATGGTGAAAAACGACGGAAGCCAATGGAATGAGCAGGCTTTCTGGAAAGTGTTTTCAGCAGTGTACGGGGAGGAAAAGACTAAAAAAGACAAAGGAGTCTTTGATGACTTTTACAGTAATGAATTTATGCGGACCAGGGAGTTCTGCGGTTACAATCCCCAGGCGGCGCAGGCGGTGAGGAAGCTGAAAGACGCAGGGTATCGGCTGGTGCTGGCCACCAACCCTATTTTTCCTGCGGAGGCTATTGAAGCCCGCATCCGCTGGGCGGGAATTGAGCCGGAAGAATTTGTCCTTCGCACTACATATGAGAACACAAAATACTGTAAACCCAACCCGGATTATTATAGAGAGATCTCACAGAAACTGGGAGTCCAGCCGGAAGAATGCCTGATGGCGGGCAATGATGTGAGAGATGATATGACAGCAGAGACTGTGGGGATGCAGGTGTTTCTGATGACAGACTGTCTGATTAACAGGGAGAATAAGGATTTGTCAAAATATCCTAAGGGGAGTTTTTCCCAGTTATTGGACTATATTTTAAATACCTGCCAGAGTGGATTATGAGCGGTGAAAAAGCACACTGCAGGCCTTTATAAGAATCTCGGAACAAAGTTGAATTTTCCGGGGTTCTTTTCTTTTTTCCAAAAACGTGATAATCTTAAGAAAGTCTTAAATAAATTCCAACCATGTATTTAAAAAAGAATGTGTATGATGGATGCAGAAACAGTCAGAAAGACAGCGACAGAGAGGGGGAGCTTATGATGGAGGGGATTCTGGTGTGTGACGATGACCAGGAGATTGTGCAGGCCATAGAAATCTATCTTTCCCAGGAGGGATATGAAGTGTATCAGGCCCATGACGGTCTGGAAGCTTTGAAAGTCCTGCAGGAGAAGAGGGTACAGCTGATTATCATGGATATTATGATGCCCCGGCTGGACGGAATACGGGCCACACTGAAGATTCGGGAGCAGAATGCGGTGCCGATTATTATTTTGTCTGCAAAATCGGAGGATGCGGATAAGATCCTGGGTCTGAATATCGGCGCGGACGATTATCTGACCAAACCTTTTAATCCGCTGGAGCTGGTAGCGCGGGTGAAATCACAGCTGCGAAGGTATACCAGGCTGGGGGCAAGCCCGGAGCTGGGAAGAATCGGCATATATGAGACAGGAGGCCTGGTGGTGGACGATGAGAGAAAGGAGGTTACCCTAGACGGGCAGATGATCCGCATGACGCCCATTAAGTATCAGATTCTTTTGCTGCTGATTAAGAATAAGGGACGGGTGTTTTCCACTTCGCAGATATATGAGTATATCTGGAAGGAAGATGCCATCGGCGCGGAGAGCACAGTGGCAGTACATATCCGCCATATCCGTGAAAAGATTGAGATTAACCCCAGGGAACCACGGTATCTGAAGGTCGTCTGGGGAGTGGGTTATAAAATGGAAGTTTTGTAAGGAGGCAAGAGAGATGAAGAAATGGTTGGAATCTGGAATTGGGAAGGCTGTGGGTATTGTTCTGGCATGTCTGGCGGCGGGAGGATTTGTCCTCAGCATGCTGTGGATGGTGTCAGTTCCCTCTGTGCAGCCCCAGGATCTATTGTTGGGCGGACAGGACTTTTGGGAGAGCAGTACTTACAACAGTGAGCTTATGTGGAGAGCTGGCCAGGAAATGGATGTTTACACGAATCAGTGGATGTTTAAAGAGGATGGGGAGCTGAACCGGGATGCATCTGTGGATATTGGCCAGATCACCGTTTATCCGGTGGAGGGGCTTAAATACAACCTGGGAGAGCTGATGGACTGGAGCAAAAATATTTCGGATGACGGGGGAGAAGCTATTGTGGTCTGCAAAAGGGCAGAAGACGGCGGCAGATCCTATTTCTATCTGGATGATTTTCGCAGGCAGTTTGAAGATGGGACTTTAAGGGCTGTGTGGAAAGAAGATGGGCAGGCAGGCTCTGATTTGGACCAGATTTTCGGAACCTGGGAGAAAATGTATGACCAGGAAGTCAGTCTGGAAGAGGCCTATGTGGAGGAATACAGCGTAGATACCGACTGGCAAGAACAGGTCTATGAGGCGGAGGCAGCGGAGGTGGACGACGGCCTCTATGAGGAGGGAGTATCCGGGAATCTGGAGGCAGTTGTGGACAAAGATGGCAATCGTGTGATTACTGATTTCTGGATTTATCAGGGAAACTGTCTGGAGGAACGCTATCATCCACAGGGAGCGGACTCTCTGCTGGAGCTGGTAAATGAGAAACAATGGAAACTTTCTGAGGCTTTTGCGGCTGTGGGAACTGCTGTGACGCGGATTGCGGAGAGTGCAGAGCTCATGGAGGAACAAAAATATGAGCGGATGCAGGACACTAATGTGAGTTATTTGTATGTGGATTTGGAGCAGAAACAGGCATTTTCCAATAAAAGCCAGTTTAGAAAGTTTAAAACCTGGGAGGACAGCCTGGAACAGATGAAACAGATGGGCAGTTATCTGTGGCTGTCAAAGGGGGCTGCCGGAACCAATTACGACAGCAACAATATTGCGGCCCGTGAAGACCAGTGGCGGGATATGGTGGAGTATCCTTCCGGCGAAGCATACCGCAGTCAAAACAAGAACTATGTGTTTGCAGCAGCTGTGGACATGTCACTGCCGGTTCAGGACTGGGTGTCTGAACAAAGAGAAAACTTTCAGATCTACAGGGGAGTTCTGCGAAAGGCCGCTGGCGGCTGTGCAGCCTGTGTTGTGATTGGGCTTGCGGCACTGGTATGGCTCACCTGGTCTGCGGGACACAGCAGGAAAAAGAACGGCGTGGCATTGAATTTTTTTGATAAATGGAAGACAGAAGCCGGGGCGCTGCTGGTCTTTTTGGTGTGGGCCCTTCACCTGGCGTGGGTGGTGGAGAGCGGGATTATCCAGCCGTCCGTATTCCAGGAGTACCTGGATTCTCAATGGGGAGGCGGCGGGGTTACCCGGGCACAGATGATGCTTTATACTGCTCTGGTTCTCCTGAGCTTCAGCCTGACGGCGCTGCTGATCCTGTGGGGGTACCTGAGTCTGGTGCGCAGATGGAAGGCTGGGATATTGTGGAAGAACAGCCTGCTGTATCTGATGCTTTGCCAGGGAAAACGGGGATTTCTTGCCCTGAAGGTGATACCGAAGAAAGCGGTGATGCTGGGAGGTTTTTTGGTGATCCAGCTGCTGCTGAGTGTGGCAGTGGCAAGCTGTATGTATGGCGGGCAGGTTTTCCTGTTTTTCCTGATTTTAACAGGGGCGGCCGGGATTGGCTGGATCGGGAAAGGGTCTGTGGAGTATGCCGGGATTCAAAAAGGCATTCGAAAAATTGCCGATGGGGATATTGGGTATCAGATTCCCCTGAAGGGACTGACCCTTGACCGTAAAATGATGGCTCAGGATATTAACCGTGTGGGGGAGGGACTGGACCAGGCGGTGGAGAAAAGTGTGAGAAGCGAACGGATGAAAACGGAGCTGATTACCAATGTATCCCATGATATCAAGACGCCGCTGACTTCCATTGTGAATTACGTGGATTTGTTAAAAAGGGAACAGCTTCCGGGAGAGCATGTGCAGGAGTATCTAGACATATTGGACAAAAAATCCCAGCAGTTGAAAAATCTCACAGAGGATGTGGTAGAGGCATCAAAAGCCAGTACCGGGAATCTGGCCCTGCAGTATGATGAGCTGGATCTGGTGGAGATGGTTCTCCAGGTAAATGGAGAATTTCAGGAAAAATTTGAGGAGAGAAATCTGTCTCTGAAACTGCGCCTGCCAGAAGATACGGTGATGGTGTGGGCAGACGGCAGGCGTATGTGGCGTATTCTGGAAAATATCTACCAAAATGCAGCAAAATATGCAATGCCTCACACCAGAGTCTATGTGGACTTGTCCCTCCACGCGCTGCAGGCTGTTTTTACTATGAAAAATATCTCTGAACAGCCGCTGGACATTTCACCGGAGGAGCTGACGGAACGTTTTGTGCGTGGGGACAGCTCCAGAAATACCCAGGGCAGCGGGCTGGGATTATCCATCGCCAGAAGTCTGACAGAACTGCAGTCAGGAGAATTCCAGCTGTTCCTGGATGGGGATTTGTTCAAAGTCCAGCTTTCCTTCCCTGTTCGTGAGCGGACTGGAAGCTGAGGCAGCCTTAGATGCGGGAAAATCAAGACAATAACCGGGCAAGCGGGAGAGGAGGTATTATGGAAAGTATGACCAAAGAAGAAATGCAAAGATTTCTAAACCGTGAAGCGGAAAAAGGCAGCACGGAAGAGGAAGCTCTGAAAGCGTTAGTAGATATTTTAGGTATTAAATTTCCGAAAATAGAAACAGAAAAGGCTGAGTAAATCAGGTAGAAGCAAAAGGAGGGCGGGCTTGCCACCGCCCCTCATTTTACGGAAGAAAGTTCTTCAATATAAACCATAAAACAGGCACCAGCAGGCTGGGGAGCATATTCAGCGCCTTGCAGTCTTTGATACCCAGAATGGACAGCCCAGAGCTGAAAATCAGGACACCACCCACAATGGATACTTCTGACATAAGCTCCGGGGATATGAAGCCTGAGAGCAGCCCGGCAGACAGATAAATGCTCCCCTGCCATAGAAACAAAACCACTGCAGCCAGCGCCATTCCTATACCGTAGGTGGAAGCCAGCACCATGGAAGTGACAAAGTCCAGGGTGGCGTTGGTAAATAAGTATGTATGGTCATGGTTGATGGCGCTTTGGATAGGGCCCAGAATGGACAGCGTGCCGATACAGTAGAGGAGAATTCCCGTGGAGAGCCCCTGTCCCAGATTGGAGCTGGAGAACTTCCCCACAAAGCTCTGGAAGCGTCCATCCAGGTCAGCCATGGTGCCCAGGAGACTTCCGGCTGCCAGGCTCAGGATAAAAAGCACCGGGTACTGGCTGTCGGGGAGGTTTCCTGCCACAGCATTGATTCCCAGAACCGCGGCGGCCAGACCCATGGCGTTATAAAGGGCGCTCTGGTATTTTTCTTTGATTCCTTTTCTGATGATACTTCCGATCAGGCTGCCAGCGAGTATGGTGCCTGTGTTGACAATGGTTCCAATCATATAGTCGATTCCCCCTGTGAAAAATATTTTTATACATAAAAAATTTTCAAAAATGAACTTTTGGTGCTCAATCTATAGAATACGCTTTTTGCGGGTTTCGGTCAAGAGGTATATAATTTAACAAAATTTTGTTGACTTTTTGTGACTTTCGTAGGATAATATAATTACTTAAATAAAAGGTTTAAGAAAGTTTCGAATAAATGCGTGAGGAGGATTTGGAAAATGGAAGGAAAAATGAAAACTGCGGTAATGCTGGGGATTGGAAAGATGGGATTTGAAGAACGTGATATCCCCACGCCGGCCGCAGATGAAGTGTTGGTAAAATTGGATTATGTGGGGATCTGCGGTTCGGATTTACATTATTATGAAACTGGGGCCATCGGTGCGTATGTGGTGGAGCCGCCGTTTGTTCTTGGGCACGAACCTGGCGGGGTCGTGGTGGAAGTGGGTGAAAATGTAAAACATTTGAAAATAGGTGACCGGGTGGCGCTGGAGCCAGGAAAGACATGCGGACACTGTGAGTTCTGCAAAGGCGGAAAATACAATCTCTGTCCGGAAGTGGAGTTCTTTGCCACACCGCCAATCGACGGGGTGTTCCAGGAATATGTTGCCCATGAAGCGAATCTGTGCTTCCGTCTTCCTGATAATGTAAGCACGCTGGAGGGGGCTTTGATCGAGCCTCTGGCGGTGGGATTCCACGCGGCTATTCAGGGCGGAGCTCAGGCAGGACAGACAGCAGTGGTAATGGGAGCAGGCTGTATTGGTCTGGTGAGTATGATGGCACTGAAAGCCATGGGCGTATCCAGGGTTTATGTGGTGGACGTGATGGAGAAGCGTCTGGAGAAAGCTATGGAGCTGGGAGCAGACGGAGTGATCAACGGGAAAGAGAAAGATGCAGTGGAGGAAGTCCTGAGACTCACAGACGGCAAAGGATGTGACCTGTCTATTGAGACAGCAGGCACCCAGATTACCACGGTGCAGACGGTGCAGATGTCTAAGAAAGGGGCCACAGTTGTACTGGTGGGATATACGGCAAGCGGCGAGGCCAATATGCCCTTGAGCCTTGCTCTGGACAAGGAGCTCACATTCAAGACGGTATTCCGCTATCGCAATATTTATCCCATGGCCATTGACGCGGTGGCATCGGGAAAAGTGAATTTGAAAGGGATTGCCACTCATATCTTTGATCTGGACGATGTGCAGCATGGGATGGATTACAGCATACATAATAAAGCGGATATTGTTAAGGGTGTGATACGGATTCATAAAGATGCAAAATAATGCGGGGGAACTGTAAGACTGGGGGAAGCCTCTAAAGTGGTGCCGATTGATAAGCTGAGTGTTGTGATTACCCTTTTGCTGGCATTTGTTTTCCTTCATGAAGAATTTACCATAAAGTTGCTGGCTGGTTGTCTGTTGATTGGTGCAGGAACATTGCTTATGGTTATATGATTCTTTTGCATGGGCATTATAGAATTGATACAAAAAATGAAGATAGAATAGCCGCAGAACCAGTGAAATAAAGGCATTTGACGATATTTGGATATTGTCAGATGCCTTTTCTTTTAGTTTTTATGGGATACATGAAAACATTGTGTCAAAATGGATTAAAATCAGGTCAAAATGATCAATATCAAGTCATGATTGTGGCAAATAGGATTGACACGATTTGCTATAATTTGAACGGGCAATTCGCTCGAAGGAGAGGTGCACATGATTAAAGAAACGGACGGAGACCGTTTTGAGGCCTTTGAGCCATGCGCAGTTTGGATCAGGAACTCACTTTTGAAATGGCAAGGAAGGAGTTCGGACTTCGGGAAGTCGATTTTGGATTGCAGCAGATGCGGACTCTGAAATTGATCAGGACGGGCTTTACACCAATCGGAAGATTCATTGGACTTATATTAAAAGATATTGTTTTCACCTAACCTGTCCGGCAGTCAGCTGGACAGGCTGGGTGAAATTTTTATGCTTTAGAGTATGTGCTTAAATCCCCATCCATTTAAATTATACCACATTCTCTATGTCTTTAGAAATATTTTCCATATCAGGATACAAACTTCCACGTTTCGCTCCCGTTAAAATTAATTCCTCTGCTATCCTCAGGGGATTTTCAATCTGGATTTTATATAATATTGGAATACATTTATCCATATATTCCATGGAAATCGGATATGTCCCTGCAAACTTTTTTAGCTTTATGGTCATTTCATCCGGTATGTAATACGGAAACACAGTAAAAACACCACGCTGCATTTTTATCCGCTGACTATGGTAGGGATGAATGATCGCTAACGGTGGGAGTTTGTCCAGCTCCACAGGGACACCATCAGAATAATACCGTAACAACAGATAAAAAAACGGATTTATTTCTAACTTTTCTAATGCCTGTTCCTTCCTGTATGCATAGGTATTCCTTGTATATTCTAAAGCAGAAAGACTGACTAAAACATTCATGTTCTTCTCATTCGTATTGCATAAATTAACATAAATCTCCTTATGGTCTCTGAGTTCCTTTTTCAATTTATCAGCAAGTATGTCCCTTTTTGGAGAATCATCTAATACTCTCTTGATTAAATCATTGCCATCTTGGAAAAAGGAATCATATACGTCCATATTCAGGACATCCGGCTGCAAAATCCAAATAGCAGGGGTCAGTTTCTTCCTGCGTTCTTCAATTTCTAAATTTTTTTCTGGAGTGATAAAGGCTTCCAGCGCAAATTCCAAGGCAACTGTTAAAGATTCACTCCAATCCATCAGCCTTGTCTTTGTAAAAAAATGCTGCATGATTTCCTGCCATTCAATTATGGACTGTGGCAGCCGCTCTGTTACATTGTCAAAATTGCGTGACATAAAACTTTGGAATCGGTATTCCTCCCGCAAATGGTTATTACTGTAAGTCCCATTCTCATTAAAATAGTACTCTGATCCGCGGAAAATACTTGGTTCCAAGTTAAATTTTGTATTCGAGTGGCCCCGGAACCATAGAAGCGGTCGTTCTTGCGCTTTTTGTTTCCGAATCTCTTCAGCAATAGACTCAATCTGGTCATAGACCTGTGACAGGCTTTCTGCATAATGGACTTGTACTTTATGTTTCTTCTCTCCCATATTCCCCCCTAACCCAGATAAACCGGAAAAGTTTTTTGGTCATTTCCTCCAAATTTTAATTTCCTTCTTTTTCGCTTTCCTCCATATCCCGGAAAACTTTTTTGATCTATTTTCTAAAAAGTATTGACATATAAGTCAAAATATACGCCAGCCGCCAAACACGCCCCCTTGTAGTTAAGAAGCCATCCCTTATCCTTTGGGTGGACAGGCTCTGGACTACACCTGTAGCCGACTTATATGCCCGGGACAAACTGTTCCCCTCTTCCCACAACGGTAAAAAGCCGGATAAGCCCAAAGGGAAAAAATAGAAAGCCCAGGAGGCAAAGCCCAAAATCACCGAATCTATCGAAAAACGGATCATGGACGGGAAAGATATCCCTTTTAACTTTGAGGGGGGCCTGCAGCGCATCTTCTATCATGTGGCTGTCCTGGCTTCCATGGAATGCGGCCTCATACCAAAGCAGCACCTTACCGTTTGAGTTTCCGGGAGTGCTCAAATACAATAGAAGAAAATATTGGAGGACGTACTCATGCTGCTTACGGAAAAATATGCTGACAAAACCAGTAGTATCGTCACTTTCTATGACCGTATGATCATCCAAAGATATATCCTGGGATGGAGTTATGCCATTTTGTGTCAGAAATCATTTATGAGCTGCCCAACCGAAAACGGTTATGATAATAGTAATTTTGGATAAAATCAATGGTATTTTCCAACTTTTGCGCTGGTCTTTCTGTATACATCATCTCTGGCTCGTTGTAAAATTCCCCAATTTTTTCTTTTGGTTCCAGTAAATACTTTGGCAATCCGTTTTCCCAACAGCATCCTAACTCACAATCCCCTTTTTCTGTATCTTCTTTGGCATGCGCCTTTTTATAGACATTGCTCATATAATCGTAGATATCTTTCTCTACACGGATTTCTTTTGTTTCCATAATATAGCTCAATCCTACCAAGAAGCATTCTATCCTCCAAAATAAATGTTTGTAATTTTTGCAAATCTTTGTTATATCCT
This sequence comes from uncultured Lachnospiraceae bacterium, assembly GCA_910588825.1. Classification (GTDB taxonomy): domain Bacteria; phylum Bacillota; class Clostridia; order Lachnospirales; family Lachnospiraceae; genus MGBC164599. Next base: position 37,239 of record CAJURF010000004.1, on the reverse strand, counting down.
GATTTTCATCCCATATCTTTTTTGTACGCGATCTAAGGTTCCCTTTTTCATGGTGCAACAAATGGTATAACAGCATGCTTTGATATGTCTCCCCATCCGGATTTTCCAGATAGCCCTGAATCTGCCCATAGATAGCCCCAAGGAATTTCTGTATTTTCGTTTGCTCGACAGCTTTCAGTTCTTCTGATTCCTCTATTTCTCTCTGAATGCATTTTAAGGTATTCAGGCAATACTTATCGCCCTGTTTCAAGAGTTTTTCCCCATTGACAGACACGATATCCCCTTTTGTTCCCAATTTCAACTTAGGGTCATCATTGCATAAAAGTACAGCAGCAATCACACGCATACGGGCATAGTTGATATTTTCATAATCATATTCATCTATCTGTAGCCTTGCAGCGCTGATGGTATGGAATACTTGGTTGCAATAACCAAAAGCTGTCATATGCAGCGAAATAGCCATAAACAAATCAGCACACGCCTCTCGGTATGTCCCAATTCTTAGTTTATGGAAATCCCATATCCTGCTCCCGTCAAACTTTTGGAGCATTTCATCCATCACTTCTACAAATTCGTGAGAATTTTTATTTTGCAGGCCAAGACGCCTTAAGACATAGGTTATGCTCGGGTCTTTTAAAGTTTCTTCTTCCCCATGCTCTTCTATCTTTTTTTCATAATACTTGGCTGTTTTTTCCAAAAAGTCTTTCCTGAAATCATTTCCCGTAGAATCTTCATCACTTAGTTCTTTTAAGGTACAATAGACCCGGAACAGCTTTTTCACCGAATAAGAATACTCTATTAATCTATGTCCAAATGGATTATCTTTCCTATATTTCCATAATACCTCCAGCCGTTCTTCTAACATTTTCTGAGGCAGCATGAAATCCTCCAATTTTATGTATGATGTAACAGGGATTTCTTGTAATTCCTGCAAATCTTCTTGGTAGACCTTCAGTATCCTTTCTATCAGCTCTTCCACAAGCTTCATCCCACCGCTTCTTTTATACAATCGCTCAAAATCGTTACATAACTTTTCATTCACTTTTCCATAGGACCGATACTCATTCAGCAATACATTGCACGCATCTCGGTACATATCATCCATATCTGTCGACTTCACAGAAAAAGTGTCATGCTTTTCCATCTGGAACAGGTCTTTCAGCCACTTTTCCAATTCTTTTACCAAAACTTCAAAATTACATTTTTTATATTTTTCTAGTTCTTCCGTTTGGTATATATCTTTCAGCGCCATCATAAAACTTTCTACCAAATCATCTTCTGCTTTCCCTAACCCTCCATAAAATTTATCATCCGACAGCTCTTTCAGGATATCTGCAACCACCTGACGGAAAATATAGCTCATATCATACTGTATGACAAACCGGTTCCTCACCTCTCTGGATAATACCCTTACATGGTGAGAAGATTCATGCATGATCCATGGAAGCAAATCATATAACCTCCCAAAATATTCAAAGGAAGGTACGGTGCATACAGCCATGCGCTCACACTTCTGCACTCCTTCAATCGGAAGGAAACTTGCTGTTACCTCCACAGTGTTTCTGGACAAATCCGGGTATATGATTGGATGTATATGCTCATTCTGTTCCTGATTCTCTTTATAAGAATCAAAATAGACTTCCATAACCTCCCGGTAAGCTACGAGCAGCTTTTCCGTATCGCTCTGAGTTTGTATTTCGTAGATTGGAGACTGGTAGTTCTGATAATTTACATTTTGCACCAGTTGTGTATATTCATTGATTGACTGTATATTATTTCTCCAATTTTTCAGGGTGGAAATCCTCCATTTCCTGTTTTCTTCTGGTCTGTCTGATTTCGCCCCATCTTCTACTCTTTCAATCCAATGGTTTAGGTTACGGCATAGTATTTCCATATCATTATAAAAAATCAGCCAATTGATATATGCATCCTCCTCTATCCCAATGGAAGAAAAAGTTTTGTACAGTTCTCTTGTCCCCCGGAATAAGTCGCAAAATGTCCGATACTCTTCAGAAAAACAGTTTTTCTTCTCCTTTAAGTTGATAATATTTTTAAATAGCTTTTTATTTCGACGGTCTATTTCATTTTCCTGCGTCGTGTTTTCTGTGCTATCTGCCCTCTTATTCTGTACATTAAAAGAACCTAAACTCACCAAAATCCGTTCATTAATGTTTTTAACGCTGCTATCACTGATAATTTCCTGTAATTCTGTTTTCACCGTGGCAACAACTTTTGGTCTGCCTAACTTCTTTTCACATAAAATCGGGTAAATATCTGCAAATTCCTGGATACTGACATGGATCAAATAATCGTATCTGCCAAACACTCCCTTTTTTACTTCATATTCCTCTTTGTTCTCCTGCGTCTGTTTCAGACGATTGAGCTTTTCCGCTAAAGAGGATGAGGCAGAAAACCTCAATGCAACCTTCAGTTCTCTATTTTTCTCTATAAATTCTTTATTTAACGTACAATATTTTCCATCCTCCCCTATCGCACATTCCAGGCCTACGCTTGTATACGTGCAAAACTTTACCTGGAACTGGTCTTCCTTTTCACAGGTATTGACATATCTGTTTAGCTCAAGCGCTGTTTGGTAAATTTTTTCCACACAGCTTGTGCGCAGAACAAGGCAAAAGTCGCCTGTATTTGTACTCCGGTACAGACATTTGATTGAATCTTTGCATGTGGCTGTTGCAATTTCTTCAATTTTTTTTTCACAAAATTCCAGAAATTCTTCCACCCCATCCGTAATATTTTTTTTAACAAAGCTTTCTGTACATAGACTAATCTGTACAATTCCTAAAAATGGTTTATCTGATAACTGCTGAGACACTCCAGGCAAAAAAGGGTCTGCAGATTCTTCAATCTTTTTCCATTTTTGATATAAGCCCAAAAACTTATAGGACACCTTGTAATCTTTATCATTTTTAAAAGGATCGCCTAGGGAAAAATAGTTCATATAATGCTTCTCATCCCCTTCCAGCTCCTTATAATAAAGTATATCAAAATAATCAAACATCAGGAATCGGGCTGATTCGCTCTTTTCCTCCTGCAATACCCCATTATTCCTTACCAGTTCCAAAATGCAGGTTTTATACTTGTCCATACCTTTTTCTCCTCAAAGTACCCCTCATCCAAAAAACAAACTGACGCAAAATGCTTCGTATTGTCAATGATACCCAAATTTCAGGTGTTCTTAACATGCTGACACATTTTGCCCCAGTTTTAATTGGGCAAACTATTATATTTCTCTGCTGCTTCTTCCACTCTCCTCTGGTTCTCTTCCTTCTCTTTTTCTGTTTTCCAAATGGTCTTCTTACCCTTTGGGATTTTCGGCATTTCCGCAAGGAATCTGTCTACCCTCATTCCATAAACGTCATGTTCTGCCATGTTTACCTCCTTCATTATTATATGATTGTTTTCTAAATGTACCACTATATTAATTATGTTATATTAAAACACAAAAATCTGTGTTTGTCCATAACTATTTAAAATTTGTTAAATTATTATTGACGCTTCTTTTTTATGGATTTATAGCTGTGGAGGCATGGGATTTTAACACTTGTTAGTTGATTAATATTCTGGACAGTTAAAAGTTCTTTATTACAGTCTCAGCAGCCTGCTTCTGCTTGGCAAAAGAATAAAGAGCACAGCTGCCGTACACATAAGCGGTAACTGTGCTCTGTTCGTATTTTACGACGGAAGCTTCCGTATCCGCCAATTATAATATATAAAAAATAAGATACTGCTGAGAAGCCATGTGGCCGGATAGCTGACTAAAATGGTGGTGAGTACCGGCCATATGGGCATGGCGATCATAATCCAGACACTTCGCAGGATGCATATACTGCACAGGATAATGATGGTGGGGATGACCACATCGCCGATTCCCCTCAGAGCTCCGGAGGAGATTTCCACAATCACATAAACCAGGTAAAAAGGCGCGATCATCTGCAGCATCTGAGAACCGATTTTCACCACGTCTGCATCGGTGGTAAAAATACCGAACAGGGGAGTACGCAGGAAAAACAAAAAGGCAATGAGACCCCCAGCAATGACAGATTCCATCCCCATGCAGACCCAGACGCTTTTCTTCAGGCGTTTATATTTTCCGGCACCATAATTCTGTCCCACAAATGTGGTGATGGCAATACCGAAGGCGCCGCTGATCATCCAGTAGATGGCGTCCAGTTTTCCATAGGCGGCCCATGCGGCCATGGTATCCGTGCCGAACCGGTTCAGGGCGGCCTGGATAATGATGTTGGAAATGTTGTACATAGTGGTCTGGATGCCTGCGGGAATGCCGATGTAGAGCTGGGATTTCAGCATTCTTCTGGAAAAATGGATTCTGCCCAGTTCCAGATGGAGTCCGCCCTTTTCCTTCATCAAAGTCCGGGTCACCAGTCCGGCGCTGACAGCCTGGGCGGCCACTGTGGCAATGGAAACACCGGCGATGCCCAGGTCAAATGCCAGCACCAGAACCACATCCAGCACAATGTTAATCAGACAGCAGACGGCCAGATAATACAAGGGACGGCGGGAATCCCCGGAAGCCCGCAGAATACTAGAGCCTGTATTAAAGATAAAGGAAAACAAAATACCGCCGTAATAAATGCGCAGGTAAATAAGTGAACCTGTCATCAATTCTTCCGGGGTATTCATCCACCGCAGCAGGGCAGGAGCACTGATGATTCCAGCCAATGTGATGACCAGGCTGGCGGCTATGGAAAACGCGTAAGCAGTATGTACACTTTCCTTGACACTTTTTTCATTTTTTGCCCCCCAGAACTGGGAGAGAACCACAGCTGCGCCGGAGGAAAGCCCGGTGAAAAATCCGATGACCAGATTGGACAGCTGTCCGGCAGAGCCTCCAACACTGGCCAGGGCTTCTTTCCCCACAAAGCGCCCTACAATGATGGTATCTACAGTATTATACAGCTGTTGAAAAAAAGTTCCCAATACAATGGGAAAAAAGAAAATTAACAGCTGTTTCCAGATAATTCCCTCAGTAATGCGGTCTGAGGAGGAATCTATTTTACTTTTACGAGGGGTATGCATAGTATCTAACCTCCTTTAACAAAAATAATTTTGCTGGGCCGCCGCACCAGTATTTATGGTATAATTGAGTGATCATATCACAGTCAGATGGAAAAAACAACTATGAGGTGAAATTTATGGATCAAAAAGATATTCTGGTCAGCCAGGGAACCAACTACAAGAAAATGACCCGGGAGCTTTTAGAAGCGTCAGATTTAATCGGCCATATACCGGATAAAAACTGTACTGTGGGAATCAAGCCCAATCTGGTGTCACCTACGGAGGCTTCTTATGGAGCCACCACCCATACAGAAGTGATAGCGGGAATAATCGAATATCTCCAGATGTACGGCGTCAGCCGCATCGTCCTGGCGGAGAGCTCCTGGGTGGGGGCAAAAACATCAGAATCCATCCGGGTCTGCGGTTATGATAAACTCTGCCGGTTCTATCAGGTAGAATTCATCGATACTCAGAAAGATTCTTGGAAGAAAAAAGACTGTAAAGGCATGGAACTATCAGTGTGCTCCTGTGTGGACCAAATTGATTTTCTAATCAATGTACCGGTATGGAAAGGCCACTGCCAGACGAAAATCACCTGTGCGTTGAAAAACCTGAAAGGGCTGATTCCCAACAAGGAAAAAAGGCGGTTTCATCAGCTGGGTCTGCACCGGCCCATTGCCCACCTGGCGGCGGGAATTCATCAGGATTTTATTGTGATTGACCATATCTGCGGAGACCTGGACTTTGAGGACGGAGGCAATCCGGTAGTGTGCAATCAGATACTGACAGCCAGGGACCCGGTTCTGGCGGATGCATGGGTGTGTCAGCAGATGGGGTATCGAAAAGAAGACGTTCCGTATATCGGCATGGCGGAAAAGCTGGGGGCAGGCTGCGGCGACTGGAAACAGGCCCGGGTGAGAAAATGGCAGGAAGGGGAGCTTTCGTCGTATGGTGTTCAGGAGCCGTCTCTTTTGGGTCCCAGAAAAGTAGTAGAAGTGCAGGATGCGGTGGAGGAAGTGGATTCCTGCAGTGCATGTTACGGTTATCTTATTCCGGTTTTGAACCGGATGCAAGAAGAAGGCCTGCTGGAGAAACTAGATGACAAAATTTGTATCGGGCAGGGGTATCAGGGACAGTCCGGCGGTCTGGGAATCGGAAACTGTACCAGTAAGTTTGAGAAGCACCTTCCGGGATGTCCGCCCATGCCGGATGAAATCTATGAATTTCTAAAGGAGTACTTAAATGTATGAGAAGTTCTTGGACCAGATTACAGATTTTATCTTTGTGGAAACACAGGTAAAACCGGCGGACATGATTTTTGTGCCGGGAAATGGATATCCCCAGATGGCAGAACAGGCAGCCAGGCTGTGGAAGGACGGCCTGGCCCCCTGGGTACTGCCCAGCGGCAGGTACAGCATTTTAAGCGGAAAATTTTCCGGGGTATTGAGTCAGAAAGAGCGCTATGAAAAAACGTATGAAACAGAGTGGGAATTTCTGAAAGATGTTCTGGTAAAAAACGGGGTGAAAGAGTCCTGCATACTGAGAGAAGAACAGGCTTCCTACACCTACGAAAATGCCATCTATTCCAGGCAGGTTACAGAAGGAAAAGGGCTGGATATCAGGAAAGGAATTCTCTGCTGTAAAAATTATCACGCACGCAGGTGTTTGATGTATTATCAGCTTCTGTTTCCGGAGACAGAATTTTTTGTGGCGCCCAGTGAGACAGACGGGATTACCCGGGAAAATTGGCATAAGACAAAACAGGGGATTCAGTCAGTGCTGGGGGAGATGGAGCGCTGCGGCAGCCAGTTCCATCAGATTATAGAAAATCTGGGGCATGAAAATTGTTGAACGCAATTTTCATGCCCCGCAGACTTCCAAGTCTTTTAATCTTCTAAATTTTTGTCGTGATTGACTTCATGATAAAATTCTTTCGGAATATAGATACGGACTTTTTCGATCCGGTTCTTGTCAATATGTTCTACCAAAAAGCGGATATCGTTGTCCAGGGTGATGGTCTGTCCTTCCTCGGGCAGATTATCAATTTGTTCAATGATGTAACCGCCGATGGAATCATAATCATCGGAATCCAGAGATAACTGCAGCTTGTCGTTCAAATCATCAATTCGTGTAGTGCCAAGAACTACATATTCTTCCAGAGGCACAATCTCCGTGATGTCCTCTTCCTCTTCGATATCGTATTCGTCCCGGATCTCTCCCACAATTTCCTCTAGAAGATTCTCCAGAGTCACCAGTCCGGCGGTGGTTCCATATTCGTCCAGCACAATGGCAAGATTATAGGAAGCCTCCCGCATTTCCAGGAGAAGAGAGGCAGTGCTCTTGTGCTCATAAGTAAAATAAGGTTCCCGCAGATGGTCCCGGAGTACAAAAGGTTCATCGGGGTCCAGAAGAAGCAGATCCTTCATGTTTATGATACCGATTACATTGTCAGTGGTATCTTCGTAAACAGGGAATCTGGTATGCATATGTTCCTTGAAGATGGCAAGCAGTTCCTGATAAGTGCAGTTTACATCCACAAAAGCCATATCAATGCGGGGTACCATCACGTCTCTGGCAGAAGAATCTCCGAAGTCGAATACATTGTAGATCATCTGCTTTTCTTCATTTTCAATGACACCGTCCTGTTCACTGACATTCACAATGGTGCGCAGTTCATGCTCTGTGATTGTGCTGGTCTTGGCATTGGGGTCAATCCTTAACAGCAGCATTATGCCGCTGGCCAGGGTCTGCACCAGGAATACTACAGGTGTCAGTAAAACCATCAATGTGTGGATAATCCGCGCATAGGCCAGGGAAATCTTTTCTGCGTGGAGAGTGGCCAGGGTTTTCGGGATAATTTCCCCCCAGATTAGAATCAGAAGGGTTAAAATTCCGGTACCTGCCCCCACATAAGCATTGCCGAATTTACGGATTACCAGGGTAGTCACCAGGGATGAGGCACATATGTTGACGATATTATTCCCGATTAATACGGTGCTGAGCATTTTCCCTGAATCATCAATAATCTTTAGAAGAATCTGCGCCTTTTTGCTGTCCTGTTCCGCCAGGGACTGAATTCTTATCCGGTTGACAGTTGTCATGGCTGTTTCCGCAGAGGAAAAAAATGCGGAAGCTGCAATCAGTAATAAAATCATGACGATCTGTAGGCCGTCACTCGAGTCCAATAGTGTTCACTCCTTTTTCACAATAAATGATTAATTAGAATAGTTACTTTTAAAAATGATACATGATTTTTCATAAAAATGCAAGTGCTGCCATAGATTTATGTGGTGATTTATCTCAAAGCAGGCCGGTGGAATGTGTGTATTGTCCATAAAAGCGATTTTTTGGTCGAAGGGTGACGAATGAAAAAAAACAAAAAGGGCTGTCAAAAAAGAAAGGAATGTGATACAATAGATTAGCTAATTGTTAGATATAGTCAGATTCTGCATAATTCAGGAATTTCAGAATAATTACATATAATTTGCGGAATCCTTACCAAGTTGTCATTCATATGGATGGTTTTGAGGTGTATGATATGAAAAAATCTAAAAAGATTAATCGGGAAGTAAGCAGAAGATTGTTTTATACAGGCAGAGTGCGGACAGGGTGTTTTCTCATGGCTGCCGCGTTGATTTGTCTCAGCCCGGGAGCCGGGCAGGTATATGCAGATGCGGCGCCGGCTGTGAAGAAGACGGTGTCTCAAAATAAAGTGGAAAAAGATGCTGAAAAGAATAAAACGGGAAAGCCGGCAGCGTCCGTTACGGTGCAGCCGTCTGCTCCTCCCGCCGCGTCCCTGGGGGCAGCTGCGTCACCGGTGCCTCCGGCCGCATATGTTCCCCAGGTAACGGGACTGCCCCAGGTGACGGGTATGCCTCAGGCAACACCCATTCCTCAGATTACAGGGAGTGCTCAGGTTACGCCTGCTCCTCAGCCTGCGGCGGATGAAGAGGAAAAAGAGGAAGAAACCGTGAAGCCATCACAAGAAGATGAAAAGCAGGAGACTGGAAGTACATCAGAAGAGGAAAACGGCGGCGGAGAAGCCGGGGAAGATGATGTGGAACCGGGAACAGAAGAACCGGCAGAGACTCCGGCAGCAGCGGAAACCCCAAGCCCTGCAGATGATGATGGTTCCGGCGGAAACGGCCAGGACAGCCAGGGAGAGGGCCAGCCTGTACAGACTGTTTTGGACAGTACAGACAAAAGCGGGGAAGAAAATGCAGGGAGTCCTTCAGAAATCGACGGCGGAATGTCTGTGCAGCCGTCCGAAACAGGATACGATAACAATCAGGAAGGCTCATCTTATGCAGAAGAGGAGATTACAGCGGCTCCGGTTGTGGGGGTAGTGGAAGGCGCGTCTACGATTATTACGGGCGGTCTGGCTCCTGCGGTCCCGGTGGGAGACGGCAGCGGGGAGCAGATGAATGATGAAGCGGATGGAGTGAATGAAGAAATAGAGGAAGAGGACGGCCAGGAAGAGCAGGCGCTGATTGCCGGAAGCACTCCTTTAGTGGGCGGTGCGATCGCCGGCGACGGATACGGCAATACAGGAAGTAAGTCAAAAGACAAGAAGAAGACTACTGTTACGCCCAAAGCGTCTGCCACACCTGCATCCACCCGCAGTAACGGAAGCGGTACTTCTGCGGCAGCTTCTTCTGTTACCCCGTCGGCATCCACACAGAATTCTTCTGCTGCCACGGATACTTCCGGGCAGAGGTCTATAGTTCCTGCGGCAGCGCCCTCTGGCACCACCAATCCAGGGGACGGGCTTCGTGTTGCAGGGGTGAGGACCGAGGATTCTACCAAGATTCTGCCCCTGATACTTGTAGGCGCAGCTGCACTGGCTGCTGTTGCAGTGCTGGTGGTGGTGAAAGTGAGACGTGGAAGAAAGAACCTGTCTGACCAGGAGCAGGAACAGGAATAAATGTCAGTCCCTCCCATATGATATAGTATGGGAGGGTTGTATCAATGAAAGCAAAAGCAGTATTAAAATCTTTGTTGTGTTCCTATACACTGACAGGCGTTTTGCTTCTGATTCTGGCTTTTTTGTTGTTTAAGATGGATTTAAGCGAAGCAGTGGTCAGTGTGGGGATTATTGTAATCTACATACTTTCCTGTTTTCTGGGCGGTCTGCTTCTGGGCAGGAAAATGAAGAAGCAGAAATATGTATGGGGCCTGCTGCTGGGCACAGGGTATTTTTTACTGCTGGCAGGGGTATCCTGTCTGGTAGAAAGAAGCTTTTCTATGAACCCGGCACAGATTATAACAACTTTTGCCATGTGCGCAGGGGGCGGTACTCTGGGGGGAATGATTTCCTGAAAGAGTATGGGTATAGGTTTCTGGATGATGGACTGAGCCAACAGCAGAAAAAGTACTAGGAAAAAGAAAAATACTGTGCTATAATGATGAAAAAATTTTTGTATTTAGAAAATATACATAGAAAATGGAGGAAGAACGATGGAACATATTAAAACCCTGAATACGAGAAAATTACAGAATACAGTAAAGAAGGGCGGGTGCGGTGAGTGCCAGACATCCTGCCAGTCAGCGTGCAAAACCTCTTGTACAGTGGGAAACCAGAGTTGTGAGAACACAAAATAGAGATAACTGTTACCAGCAGGGAAGCGGCGGTGTGAAATCCGCTGCTTCCCTGTATGTGGGTGGACAAAAAGAATGCATAGCGGAGGCAGAAACATGGGGTTGATTCACCAATATAAGAATAATGGTTATAATATTGTATTGGATATTAACAGCGGTTCCGTCCATGTGGTTGATGATTTGGTATATGACCTGGTGGAAGCTATGGAGCAGGGGCTGGAAAAGAAACATATCATGGAAAAACTGCTCCCGGTTTACGGCAGAGAACAGGTGGAGACGGCTTATGGGGAGTGCGGAGAATTAATCCAAAGCGGACAGCTTTTTTCTAAAGATATTTATAAAGAGGAGATACAATCCTTTGCCGGAAGAAAGACGGTTGTGAAAGCACTGTGTCTCCATGCAGCGCACAACTGCAATCTTTCCTGCAGATACTGCTTTGCCCAGGAGGGGGAATATCACGGCCGCCGGGGGCTGATGTCAGTGGAAGTGGGGAAACAGGCGCTGGATTTTCTTGTTGAGAATTCCGGGTCCCGCAGGAATCTGGAAGTGGACTTTTTCGGAGGAGAGCCGCTGATGAATTGGAAAGCGGTTCAGGAAATTGTGGAATATGGCCGCGGCCTGGAAAAGAAACATGACAAGAAGTTCCGGTTTACCTTGACCACAAACGGAGTTCTGCTGGATGAGGAGAAGATGGAGTTTGCCAACCGGGAAATGTCCAACGTGGTTCTCAGTCTGGACGGACGGCGCCAGGTGCATGACTTTATGCGTCCTTTTCCCAATGGGGCGGGAAGTTATGACCGGATTGTTCCTAAGTTTCAGGAGTTTGCAAAGCTCCGGGGGCAGAAAGATTATTATGTCAGGGGAACCTTTACCCGGCATAACTTGGATTTTGCCAAAGATGTTCTTCATCTGGCGGATTTGGGATTTAAACAGATTTCTATGGAGCCGGTGGTGGCGCAGGAAAGTGAGGATTATGCACTGCGCAAAGAGGATCTCCCCGTGGTATGTGAACAGTATGATATCCTGGCCAGGGAAATGATTGCCCGGGAAAAAGAGGGAAGAGGATTTCAGTTTTTTCACTTTATGCTGGACTTGTCGGGCGGGCCCTGTGTATATAAACGATTATCCGGATGCGGCTCTGGTACAGAGTATCTGGCGGTGACTCCCTGGGGGGATTTGTACCCCTGTCATCAATTTGTGGGAGAGGATGCTTTTCGAATGGGGACTGTGTTTGAGGGGATTCAGAAGCCGGAGATAAGGGAATCTTTTTCCAAATGCAATGTGTACTCAAAACCAGCCTGCCAGGAGTGTTTTGCGCGGTTTTACTGCAGCGGAGGCTGTGCGGCAAACTCTTATAATTTTCATGGGGATATGGGGCAGGTCTATGAGACTGGCTGTGTCCTGGAGCGAAAACGGGTGGAGTGTGCCATTATGCTCAAAGCAGCAGCACTGGAATCATTTGACGAATGGAGGAAATCATGAAGAAAAACAAAGGGATTGTTGTACTGATTGTTTCAGTACTTGTGTTGGCATTCCTGATTTTTACCGCCGGCGTGGGGCTTGGGCCGACGGGAACCGGGTCTGCCAGGAATATTAATCTGGGACTTGACTTAAGCGGCGGTGTGAGTATCACCTACCAGACTGTGAATAAGAATCCGTCTCAGGATGATATGGATGATACGGTATATAAGCTGCAGAAACGTGTGGAAGAATACAGCACAGAGGCTCAGGCATACCAGGAAGGGGATAACAGGATCAATGTGGAAATCCCAGGTGTGACAGATGCCAATTCTATTTTGGAAGATCTGGGAAAACCAGGCTCTCTGGCATTTCAGGATGAGGAGGGCAATGTGGTGCTGGAAGGGTCTGATATTGCGTCCGCAGAGGGTCTGGTGGGACAGGATGAGACCACCAAGAGCAATGAATATGTGGTAACTCTTTCCATGACAGAAGAGGGTACACAGAAATTTGCAGAAGCCACGGCAAACAATGTGGGTAAGACCATCAGCATCGTATATGACGGAGAAGTGATCAGTTCACCACAGGTGCGCCAAGCCATTACCGGAGGACAGGCTCAGATTGACGGTATGGATTCTATTGAAGAGGCCAAGGAACTGGCTTCCTTCATTCGTATCGGCGGTTTGAAGCTGGAGCTTCAGGAGCTGCGTTCCAACGTGGTGGCTGCCCAGCTGGGACAGGAAGCCATTTCTACCAGCCTGGTGGCTGCGGCTATTGGACTTGCCCTGGTCATTTTGTTTATGGTTCTTGTTTACCGGGTACCCGGTGTGGCGGCATCCCTGGCACTGCTCACCTATGTGGCACTGGTGCTGATTACACTGAATGCCTTTGACATTACCCTGACACTTCCAGGTGTGGCAGGTATTATTCTGGGTATCGGTATGGCTGTGGATGCCAATGTAATTATCTATGCCCGTATACAGGAAGAAATTACAGCGGGAATTTCCGTCCGTTCAGCCATGAAAAGCGGTTTCCAGAAAGCGTTTTCGGCTATCTTTGACGGAAATATTACCACACTGATTGCCTCCTTTGTGCTTATGTGGCTGGGGTCCGGGACGGTTAAAGGCTTTGCTTATACTCTGGCAATCGGTATTATCTTTTCCATGTTCACCGCGCTGGTGGTGTCCCGCCTGCTTTTGAACGCCCTGTTTGCCATTGGGATACGTGATGAGAAGTTTTATGGAAAAGCAAAAGAGAGAAAAACCATTGATTTCTTGGGAAAACGCAAAGTTTTCTTTATTGTATCTATTGTGGTGATTTTATGTGTTCCTATTGGAATGTTTGCGTTCCACGCATCCACGGGAAAAGCTTTGAATTACGGTCTGGATTTCCAGGGAGGTACTTCTACTAATGTGACATTCCCGGAAGAAATGAGCATGGACGATATTGATGCCAATGTGGTGCCCATTATCGAGGATATCACAGGAGATCCCAATGTACAGGCGACGAAAGTTGTGGACAGTGCACAGGTGATTTTCAAAACACAGGAGTTGGATCTGGAGACGAGAAATGAGCTGGATGAAACTTTGGCAGAAAAGTTTGATGTGGATAAAGATTTGATTCAAGCGGAGAGTATTTCTTCCACAATCAGTGGTGAGATGCGCAGGGACGCCATTGTGGCTGTGATTGTGGCAGCAATCTTTATGCTGATTTACATCTGGTTCCGGTTTAAGGATATCCGCTTTGCAGGCAGCGCTGTGCTGGCGCTGATGCACGACGTGTTGTTTGTACTGGCCTTCTATGTACTGGCAAGGGTATCTGTGGGTAATACGTTCATTGCGTGTATGCTGACGATTCTGGGTTACTCTATTAATGCCACCATTGTAATTTTTGACAGGATCAGAGAAAATCTTCACGGTGCCAAGAAACATCCGGATCTGAAAGAAATTGTGAATATGAGTATCACACAGACGCTAACAAGAAGTATTTACACTTCACTCACCACATTTATCATGGTTGTGCTGCTGTTTATCATGGGGGTATCTTCCATTCGTGAGTTTGCGGCGCCTCTGATGGTGGGTATTCTCTGCGGAGCTTATTCTTCCGTATGTATTACGGGTGCTCTGTGGTATGTGATGAAGACAAGAAAAGAAAAAGTGAAGAAGTAGACCATAAGATTGGAAGGAGGGAAGTGTTTGTGCACTTCCCTTTTCTGGGTCATTCATTTCGAAGCTCAAAACCGTTTTGATTAGATTAAGGAGTAAAGATAGATGGACGAGAAATGGGTAGTTGCAGCTAAGAGGGCGGATTTTAACAGAATCGGGCAGAAGTTTGGGATTGATCCTGTGATTGCCAGGATTATCCGAAACCGGGATGTGGTGGATGATGAGGATATCAGGCTGTATCTGGAAGGGGAGCTGAGAGATCTGGCCTCTCCCTGGCTGATGAAGGATATGGAGAAAGCAGCCGCTATTATAATAGAAGCAATTCAGCAGAAGCAAAGGGTGCGGATTGTGGGAGATTATGATATTGACGGGGTTTGTGCCACAGCGGTGCTGTATAAGGGGTTTCTCAGGGCAGGGCTGAATGCGGATACCTATATCCCCCACAGAGTCACCGACGGTTACGGGCTGAATGCCCATGTTGTGGAGCAGGCTGGAAAGGATGGAATTGATCTTCTGGTCACCTGTGATAACGGTATTGCCGCCAGAGAGGAGATACGGCTTGCCAAAGAGCTGGGAATGACTGTGATTATCACCGACCATCACAATATTCCCTATGAGACAAAAGGGGATAAGCGGATACCTGTGATTCCCCCGGCAGATGCTGTGGTGAATCCCAAGCAGGAGGACTGCGGCTATCCTTTTGAAGAACTGTGCGGGGCGGCGGTGGCCTATAAACTGGTGACGGCTCTCTATGAAAGGTGTGGGATTCCAGGAGAAGAACTGGAGGAATTGATGGTTTTGGCGGCCATAGCAACTGTGGGGGATGTGATGGACCTGCAGGGGGAAAACCGGATTCTGGTGAAGGAGGGGCTGAAGCGTCTGCCAGATACGCGCAATCCAGGCCTGCAGGCTCTGATGAGGGCAAATAAACTGGACAGACCGGTGTCGGCTTATCATATCGGGTTTGTTCTGGGGCCCTGCATCAATGCCAGCGGCAGGCTGGATACAGCGGCACGTTCCCTGAATCTTCTTTTGGAGAAGGATGAGCCGAAGGCGGCGGTCCTGGCCGGCGACCTGGTACATATGAATGAAAGCCGCAAGTCCATGACAGCCCTCCAGGTGGAGGAGGCGGCGAATCAGATTGAAAACAGTTCCCTGAAAAATGATCCGGTTCTGGTGGTGTATCTTCCCCAGTGTCATGAGAGCCTGGCGGGAATCGTGGCTGGGCGTATCCGGGAGCGGTATCACAGACCCGTGTTTATTCTGACAAAAGGGGAACAGGGAGTCAAGGGATCCGGGCGCTCCATCGAAGAGTATTCCATGTATGATGAGCTCACAGCCTGCAGGGAGCTGCTGGTGAAATATGGAGGACATCCCATGGCGGCGGGGCTGTCTATGAACCCGGAGCATATGGAAACCCTGCGGATACAGCTGAATGAGCAGTGCTGCTTAAAACCAGAGGAGATGATCCCCAAATTTGTGATTGATGTGCCCATGCCCATTGGATATGTGACAGAACCGCTGGTGGAACAGATGGAACTGCTGGAGCCGTTTGGAAAAGGAAATCCCAGACCTTTGTTCGCGCAGAAAAATATTCAGGTGTCTCGATTTTCGGTTTTTGGAAAAAATAAAAATGTGGCGAAAATGCTTCTAACAGACGAGACGGGATGCCGTCAGGAGGGGATTTATTTTGGAGATATGGAGAGAATAACAGAGACTTTATCTAAAAAGGCAGCAGTATCTATTTTATATTATCCTAGAATCAATGAGTATCAGGGGCGCAGAAGCCTTCAGATTGTCATACAAAGTGTTCAGTAATTGCAGTTATGATTGATTATCCGAAAAAAAAATGGTATACTTATGCATAAAAAAGCGTAGGTGATAAGGTGGCGGAGCGGGAGATTATTGAAAAATTAAAGAGAGTGGATGCCAGAGCAAAGGCCATGGATGATTTTACAAGCCCAAATGACCTGTACAGGGAGCTGATATCCAGTGTGAGGAAATACCATCCTTCCGCTGACATTTCCCTGATTCAGAAAGCATACGATTCTGCGTACCGGGCCCACGAGGGGCAGAAGCGCAAATCCGGGGAGCCTTATATTATTCATCCCCTGTGTGTGGCGATTATACTGGCAGATTTGGAACTGGACAAAGAGACTATTGTGGCAGGGCTTCTACACGATGCGGTGGAGGATACCTGGATGACTGTGGAGGAAGTCACCAAGGAGTTCAGCCAGGAGGTGGCGCTTCTGGTGGACGGGGTGACCAAGCTGGGGCAGCTGTCCTATTCGGCAGATAAGCTGGAACTGCAGGCGGAGAATCTGCGGAAAATGTTTCTGGCCATGGCGAAGGATATCAGGGTCATATTGATTAAGCTGGCGGACCGTCTCCACAATATGCGGACGCTGAAATACATGACACCAAAAAAACAGCTGGAGAAGGCCAGGGAAACCATGGACATCTATGCGCCCATTGCCATGCGTCTGGGGATATCCAAAATTAAGGTGGAGCTGGACGATTTGTCTTTGAGATATTCTAACCCCGAGGTCTATTACGATTTGGTGGAGAAAATATCTCTTAGGAAAAGCGCCCGGGAAGAATTTATTAACAATATTGTGGGAGAAGTAAAGGAAAAAATGGCCGTGTCCAACATCGATGCCCAGGTGGATGGCCGGGTGAAGCATTTTTTCAGCATTTACAAGAAAATGGTCAATCAGGATAAGACCCTGGACCAGATCTATGACCTGTTTGCCGTGCGCATACTGGTGGAGTCAGTGAAAGACTGCTATGCGGCGCTGGGGGCCATCCATGAGATGTACAAACCTATCCCCGGACGGTTCAAAGATTATATTGCCATGCCTAAGCCCAATATGTATCAATCCCTTCATACCACGCTGATCGGCCCCAGCGGCCAGCCTTTTGAGATTCAGATCCGTACGTATGAGATGCATAAAACAGCAGAATTCGGGATTGCGGCACACTGGAAGTATAAAGAGTCTTCCGACGGCAAAAAGCCTCTGGGCAAAAGCGAAGAGGAGAAGCTGAGCTGGCTGCGGCACATTCTGGAATGGCAGCGGGATATGTCAGATAACCGGGAATTTATGACTCTGTTAAAGAGTGACCTGGATTTATTCGCGGATAATGTATATTGTTTTACCCCGGCGGGAGATGTGAAGACACTGCCTGCCGGGTCCACCCCCATTGACTTTGCCTACAGCATCCACAGTGCTGTGGGGAATACCATGGTGGGGGCCAGGGTGAACGGGCGTCTGGTTTCCATTGAGTATGTGATTAAAAACGGGGACAGGATAGAGATTATCACTTCCCAGAACTCCCAGGGGCCCAGCAGGGACTGGCTGAAACTGGTCAGGAGTACCCAGGCGAAGAAAAAGATTAATGACTGGTTTAAGCAGGAATTAAAGGAAGATAACATTTTAAAAGGCAGGGAAATGCTGTCACAGTACGCAAAGAGCAAAGGGATACCTCTGGGCACATACACCAAGTCCAAATATCAGGAACCGGTGATGAAAAAATATGGGTTCCGTGACTGGGATTCTGTGCTGGCCGCCATCGGGCATGGCGGTCTGAAAGAAGGCCAGGTGCTTAATAAACTGGTGGAAACTTACGAGAAAGACCATCAGATGAATCTTCTGGATGAGGATGTGCTGGAGGCGGTATCCGATAACCACAATAAGATTCAGGTGGTAAAGGCCAAGGGAGGCATTGTGGTAAAGGGCGCCCACGATGTGAGCGTGCGCTTTTCTAAATGCTGCGGTCCCATACCAGGTGACGAGATTGTCGGCTTTATCACCAGAGGCAGGGGAATTTCCATCCACAGGACGGACTGCGTCAATGTGCTGAGCATGGGGGAAGAAGACAGGGCCCGTCTGGTGGAAGCTGAGTGGGAAATGCCGGAGGAAAAGGCGCAGGAGAAGTATCTGGCGGAAATCAATATTTATGCCGATAACCGGACCGGCCTGCTGGCGGATATTTCCAGGATCTTTACGGAACGGAAAATTGATTTGAGGGGAATCAACAGCAGAACCAGCAAGCAGGAAGTGGCAACGATTTCTCTGGACTTTGAAATTGGCAGTAAGGAAGAATTAAGGTCTCTGATAGAGAAACTGCGGCAGGTGGAAAATGTAATCGACGTGAAACGGACCACGGGATAAAGGAGTGAAGGCGATATGAAAGACATGAAGGCGGGCCAGTGCTGTGTAGGTATGGTGAGGACCAATTGCTACGGGCTCATGAATGAGCAGACGAAGGAGATGATCTTCGTAGACCCAGGGGACAGTCCGGAAACAATAGTGTCAATGGCGGAGAAAATGGGCGGAACACCGGTGGCGATTCTGCTGACACACGGTCATTTTGACCATATTATGGCTGTGGAGGCATTGAAGGAAAAATATCAGATTCCAGTGTATGCCGGACAGGAGGAAGAGGATATTTTGGAACAGACGGCGTTCAATCTGACCGATACCCTCCGCCGTCCGCTCTCCATCTATCCGGAGGTGCTGTTAAAAGACGAGGAGACATTTACCGCGGCAGGTTTTTCCATTCAGGCATTCCATACCCCTGGTCATACCAAAGGAAGTATGTGCTATTATTTTCCGGAAGAAGGGGTTCTGGCCAGCGGTGACACCCTGTTCTGTGAATCTGTGGGGCGTTCGGATCTTCCCACGGGAAGCTCACGGCAGCTGGTGGAAAGTGTGAAGCGCCTTCTGGAAATTCTGCCGGAGGATACCCAGGTGCTTCCAGGCCACGAGTCCGCTACCACAATCGGTCATGAAAAGAGGTACAATCCTTTTGTGTGAGATTTTGGTATGGCTGAACAGGCAGGAATTTGAATACGATGTGTATTCGCTGGTGAGAGCCTTTTACCCGGGCAGCCAGGTGAATGTCCGGTGTATGGAGGAATTTCCAGAGGAAACCCAGCCGCTTCGGGGGGAGCAGATATTTCTGAAAGCCTGGTGCGGCAGCGGAGAAATCTATGTGGAATACAAAAGAGCCGGGGAAGCTGCTTCTGGGGAGGCGGTCCCTGATCTCCAGGAGAAAAGCCGTTTTGAGGAAAAGAATTGTTTAAAACAGGTGTTGTATCAGGTACTGAAGCGTGCCACGGGACGTGTCCTGGAATGGGGAACCTTGACAGGTATCCGCCCGGTAAAGCTGGCTGAGGGGCTGCTGGAGGCAGGCAGGAGTCCCCAGGAGGCCAGAAGGGACATGCAGGAGAAGTATTATCTCAGCGATACCAAAAGCAGGCTGTGCGTGGAGATTGCCTGCCGGGAAGAAGACGTTCTGAAAAGTCTGGATTACCACCAGGGTTACAGCATCTATGTGGGTATCCCTTTCTGCCCCAGTATCTGTATGTACTGTTCCTTCAGCTCCTATCCCCTGGACAGATGGAA
This sequence comes from uncultured Lachnospiraceae bacterium, assembly GCA_910588825.1. Taxonomy (GTDB): domain Bacteria; phylum Bacillota; class Clostridia; order Lachnospirales; family Lachnospiraceae; genus MGBC164599. The sequence continues at coordinate 17,573 of CAJURF010000004.1, read as the reverse complement.
AAATCGGGTGGACGAATATGTGGATATTCTCTGCAGGGAGATGAAGGCTGTAAGCGGGTTTATGGCAGGGAAGGAGCTTCACACCCTTTATATAGGCGGAGGTACTCCCACCACACTGTCTCCGGTACAGATGGAGAAGGTACTCAGCTGTCTGGAAGAGACTTTTTCGTTGGCGCATCTGCGGGAATTTACGGTAGAAGCAGGCCGTCCTGACAGCATTACCAGGGAGAAGCTGCAGGTTTTGAAGGAGCATCCGGTCACCAGGATTTCCGTAAATCCTCAGACTATGAATCAGGATACCCTGGACTTTATCGGCAGGCGGCATACGACAGAAGATACCAGGCAGGCATTTGGACTGGCACGGGAGATGGGATTTGACAATATCAATATGGATTTAATCGCCGGACTGCCGAAAGAGGGCATCCGGGAGGTGGAAAACACGCTGGAGCAGATTCGGGATCTGGGACCGGACAGCCTGACCATGCATTCGCTGGCTGTGAAGCGTGCGGCACGTCTTCGTCTGTTTTCAGAGGAACACAGAGAACTCACATTCGAGAACAGCAGTAAAATTATGGATATGGCTGACAGCTGCGCCAGGGATATGGGCATGGTTCCCTATTATTTGTACCGCCAGAAAAATATGGCTGGGAATCTGGAAAATGTGGGATATGCAAAGCCCAAGCAGGCAGGGGTGTATAATGTTTTGATGATGGAGGAGAAACAGTCTATCATAGCCCTGGGAGCCGGGAGCACCTCCAAACGTGTATACCCCGACGGGCGTGTGGAGCGGTGCGAGAATGTGAAGGATGTGGCTCTATATATACAAAAAATAGATGAGATGATTGACAGAAAGCGGAGAATAGGTCTTGGTTAGGGGATGGTCATTCGTATGGGAATTCTTACGAAAATGTAAGAAAAAAAGGGAGGCAAAATGCTTCCCTTTTTTTATATACGGGTATAAAATAAAAAGCGTATTGACAAATAAAAGTGTATGTATTATTGTATTAATTAAGCAGTACAGATAAAGGCAGCCGGGGAGGATTATATGGGAAAACTAATTGAGATTCAGGATATGTGTAAGATTTATAATCCGGGAGAGAATGAAGTCTGGGCTTTGAACCACGTGAATCTGGAGGTGGAGGAAGGGGAATTTGTGGCAATCATCGGCCATTCCGGTTCTGGAAAGTCTACCCTTATGAATATGCTGGGATGTCTGGATGTGCCTACCAGGGGGAGGTATCTGCTCCACGGGCAGGACGTATCTTACATGACAGACAACGAGCTTTCCACCATTCGGAATGTGGAAATCGGGTTTATTTTCCAGGGGTTTAATCTGATCGGGAATCTGAATGCGCTGGCCAATGTGGAACTGCCCCTGATTTACCGGGGTGTGGACCGATGGGAGCGGCGGGAACTGGCAGAGCAGGCCCTGCGGATGGTGGGACTGGAAAAGAGAATGACCCATAAGCCCTCGGAGATGTCCGGCGGCCAGCAGCAGAGGGTGGCCATCGCCAGGGCCATTGCAGCCTGTCCGCCTGTGATTCTGGCGGATGAGCCCACTGGTAATCTGGACTCTACATCTACAAAAGAAATCATGGATATTCTCAAGAATTTATACCGGGAGGGGCGCACCGTGATTTTGATCACCCACGATGATGAGATCGCGGCCAGTGCCCGCAGGATCATCCGTATTATGGATGGAAAGATCGAAGAAGACTTTATAAATCCAAATTACAAGGAGGAACATAGCTATGTCAGCGAACAGAATGCCTAAACGGCCAAAAGGAAGGAAAACACCTGAGCAAAGGAGACGTCAGGGAAAGATAACCACAGCGGTTATCGGTGTTCTGGCAATTCTGGCGATGGCAGCTATGGTGATGGTTCCGAAGATGACACAGACGGACACCACCCCTATGGTGGACACAAGGGAGGCAGAAAAAAGCGATGTGACCGCTTATCTGGAAGTGAGCGGTACGGTGAAAAGTCTGAGAACCAAGACCTACTATTCGCCAGTAAATGCCACAATTAAGGAATTCTCTGCCAAAAACGGACAGATTGTCAATGTGGGGAGCATGCTGGTGAGCTTTGAGACAGATACACTGGAGGCAGATAATAAGAAAGCGGAGCTGACACATCTGGCCATGGTGAATACCAATCTGGACACTGTGGGCAAGGCAGATAAGGCCATGGCAGAGGCACAGACAGCAAAGGGGAATTCCCAGATCATCCAGGGAGATATTGACAATTATAAAAATTATATCAACGGGCTGAAGCAGTCCATCAATGACAGGACTCTCCAGCTGGCACGCCAGGCTTCTGAATCCGCGGTTTCTATGTCCAAAGAACAGGCAAAAGAGCTGAAAACGCTGAATAAAATGCTGGAGGCGGCCACACAGATAGAGAAACTGGAGACTGAGAATGAGAGTTATCAGGCCGAAATCGACAAGCTGGCCATTGAACAGTCACAGGCTGAATTTGAGGAAGACAGCAATACGGCAAAAACCATAGAAGCCCAGCTGAAAAAACGACAGAAGGCCGTAGACGCCAATGAAATAGAGCTGGAACAGCTGGAAAATCAGATGGGCGCCTATTCCGGGATGGAATCTGCGGATATCCAGGCAATGATTCAGGAAATGTCCACAGCAGGAGAGCTGGAAGCTGTGGAGAAGGACAGCGCTTCCACAGACGCCCAGCTGGCCCAGTGGCAGATGGATCTGGAAAATGCCCAGTCCGTTCTGGCGGATCTTCAGTCAGACCTGGCGGAGGAAAAAGCAAAAGTGGACGCAGGCGATACCATGGAAATCAGCAATGCCAATAAGAAGGCCATGGAGAATAATAATAATCTTGCAGAGCTGGATGCCATGTCCCAGGAAGAGCTGCTGGAAAAAGGGCGTCAGGGGATTAAGGCGGAATTCAACGGCATTGTTACCAGTGCGGCGCTGTCAGACGGTATGCTGGCCACCCAGGGGCTGGAGCTGGTGAGTATAGCCAGCAACGATGATGTTGCCGTGGAGGCCACTGTCTCCAAATACGATTATCATAAGCTGAAAGAGGGACAGAAAGCGGAAATCACCATAGCAAATAATACATATCAGGGAACCGTTGGAGATATCAACCGGGTGGCCCAGCAGAATGAAAAGGGCGCGCCCATTGTCACCTGTGAAGTGGTCATAGACAATCCGGACGACAATATTTTCCTGGGTGTGGAGGCGAAAGCATCTATTCTCGTCGGATCTGAGAAAAATGTACTGACTGTTCCCGCAGATGCGGTGAATACCGGGAAAGATAACACGTTCTGCTATGTGCTGGAGGACGGGGTGATTGCCCGCAGGGAAATTACCACAGGAATCAGTTCTGATACTTTGACAGAGATCAAATCAGGTCTGAAAGAGGGAGATCTGGTGATACCGCAGCTTCAGGAAGGTCTTACAGAGGGAAGTCCTGCCAAAAGCGCTCCGGCTGCAGATGAATTAGGAGGGACTCCATGAGCCAGTTAGTTGAATACCTGAAAATGGCGCTGTCCAATATCCGTTCCAACAAAGGCCGCTCCTTTCTTACCATGCTGGGCATTATCATTGGTATCTCCTCCGTAATCACAATTATGGGCGTGGGAAACGGGTTTGAGGACGAGATGAACGAGCAGCTGTCGGATTTTGCCGGAGGCCAGATCTATATCTATATGAGCGATGAGGGCACTGAGAATATGGAGTATCTCAATGCAGACGATATGGAAGCCGTGGAAGCACTGGAGGGAGTCTCCGGAACCAGTCCGGATTACATGGATACAGGCACAGCGCTGACGCCCAAGGGGACTTTCGATGTCTCCATGCGGGGAGGAGGATCTGCTCAGCTGGAAGTGTCAGGTGTTGAAATCGTATCCGGCCGCTATTACAACGACAGCGATATTGCCACAGGAAATCATGTGTGTGTGATCCGGAAAAAAGATGCCCTGAAAGCGTTCGGAACAGATGATATTCTGGGAATGAACCTGCAGGTGACTCAGAATAACATGACCCTTGACCTGACCATTATTGGAATTTCGGCTTCCAAAAACGAAGACAGTATGGTTTCCTTTGATTATGCGGGGGATTCCATCTCTCTGGAGCTTCCCTATACGGCTTTTGAGGCGTTTGGATGGGAGACTACAGACAGTATCTATGGGTTTTACACCACTACAAACGGCACTGTAGATTCCGGCGTAGTGGCCCAGAATGCCATACAGCTTTTGAACAGACGCCACTACAGCCAGGGCGAAGATTATTATCAGATGCAGGACTATAACGACCAGGTGAGCCAGGTAAATGATATGCTGGGGATGATTACCGGATTTATCTCCTTTGTGGCGGGGATTTCTCTGCTGGTGGGCGGCATCGGCGTCATGAATATTATGCTGGTGTCTGTGACAGAGCGCACCCGGGAAATCGGAATCCGCAAGGCTCTGGGTGCGAAGACTTCGTCTATCACCATGCAGTTTTTGGCAGAATCCGCCATTATTTCCTGTATTGGCGGGATTATCGGGATTGTCATCGGCATTGGCCTGGCCCATGCAATCTGTTCCGTGCCCACACTAGACTTCCCGCCGGGAATTCACGTGTCTACTGTTTTGATGGCCACGCTGTTTTCTTCCGGAATCGGTATTTTCTTCGGACTGTATCCAGCGCGGAAGGCGGCAAAATTAAGTCCTATTGAGGCATTGCGAAGGGATTAAGAGGGGGCGCAAACTCTGGTTTGTGGAAGTGTGTAGGTTGGAGCTTGATTTTTTGAAAGGGATGTCAGCGATTGTGGGATTGTTGATGTCCTTTTTGTGTGTCTGGATATGTGCGGGGCACTGTGGCGTTGTATCTGAGTATCTGCGGGGTGGTGTGCTGGATGGAACAGCAGGGCATATTTGGGGAATGATCTGAAAAATATTCTTGACATATGGGCGGGGTTCTCTTATAATAACTGTATTAATACTAATGATACAGTCAATACGGTCAATACAATCGACACAGTGTGTGAGTGCCCTGGGGAATCAGCGGGATACACGGGCGCGGGGATTTCCGGGGCACATGATTCAAAAAGGGAGGAATGCGTATGATCATTCTGGACTATCAGGACCGAAGGCCCATTTATGAGCAGATTGTAGAGAAATTCCAGACATTGATTTTAAACGGAGCGCTTCCGCCGGAGAGCAAGCTCCCGTCGGTGCGGAAATTGGCTCTGGATTTGTCTATCAATCCCAATACCATTCAGCGGGCTTACGCTCAGCTGGAACAGCAGGGCCTTGTATATCCGGTGAAGGGAAGAGGGAGCTTTGTCTCTCCGAATCTGGAAACTGCGGCCAGGAAGCAGGAGATGTATTACCAGGAACTGCGGGAATGTGTCCGTAAAGGGAAGACCTGCGGGGTCACTGAGGAAGAACTTCTGGAACATGTGAGAGATTATTATAGGGAGGAAGCCATATGATACAGACGTTAGGTGTCAGCAAAAGGTTTGAAGATGTGCAGGCAGTGAACAGCCTGTCTATGGAAATCCATCAGGGGGAAGTCTTTGGTCTGGTGGGCACCAACGGGGCGGGTAAGAGCACATTGCTGCGGATGCTGTGTGGAATTCTCAGGCAGGATGAGGGCAGTATTACTGTGGACGGACAGCCGGTTTATGAAGACGAGGCTGTGAAACAGGAGATCTTTTACATCTCAGATGACAGTTACTATTTTACCGGCAGCACCCCTGTGGATATGGAGCGGTATTACAAACAGTTTTACCACAAACTGGACAGTGTCCGCTTTTATAAACTGCTTCTTCAATTCGGCCTGGATAAAAAGCGGAAAATCCGTACTTTTTCAAAGGGAATGAAAAAGCAGCTGAGTGCCATTTTAGGCATTTGTGCAAATACAAAATATCTGCTGTGCGATGAGACCTTTGACGGCCTGGACCCGGTGATGCGTCAGGCAGTGAAAGGCATCTTCGCCACAGAGGTGATGGAACGGGAGTTTACCCCGGTGATCGCATCCCACAATCTGCGGGAACTGGAAGATATCTGCGAAAATGTAGGACTGCTTCATAAAGGGGGGATTCTCCTGTCAGAGAATCTGGAAAATATGAAACTGCATCTTCATAAAGTACAGTGCGTGATACCAGAGGAAGAGCAGGAAAAACAGATTCTGCGGGAATTGGATGTAATCCGCAGTGACCATCAGGGGTCGCTTTTGATGGTGACAGCCAGGGGAACCAGGTCGGAGATCATGAAGTGCATTCAGGAGAAAAATCCCCTGTTCTGCGAAATACTTCCCCTGACATTGGAAGAAATATTTATCAGCGAGACGGAGGTGGCTGGCTATGAAGTCAAGAATCTTATCTTTTAGTGTATTGCTTGAAACAATGAAAAAGCAGATATGGGTTCCGGCTCTTATTATTCTTGGATTTTTCCTGTGTCTGCCTGTGGCAGGCATAATGTCCATGGGATGGCTTCAGGCAGACGGAAGAGAGCATGCGGAGATGATTCGTATTTATACAGAGTTTCTCGCGGGAAGCAATCTGCCGTTTTACGCAATGATGACTGTGGGAAGTGCTGTGCTGGCTGGAGTCAGCGGCTTTTCCTGGCTGCATTCCCGGGTAAAGACAGACTTTTATCACAGCCTGCCCATCCGCAGGGAAAAGCTGTTTGTCAGCCAGGTGATTCTGGATACCGCATATTTCGCGGTTCCGTATCTGCTGAATCTGTTTCTGGCCTATGTGGTGGGCCTGGGGTATGGGGTTCTGCAAGGGTATGCGGTGCGGGTATCACTGGAAAGTTTTGTCTTCCAGCTGCTGTTTTATCTGGTGATTTATTTTGTGGTGGTTCTTGCCATGCTGCTGTCCGGAAAAGTTTTGGCGGGAGTCATGGGAGCCGTGGTTTTGCTGTTTTACTGTCCGCTGCTTGACGCAGTGCTGCGGGGAACGGCGTCAACGTTTTTTTCCACTTATGCCAATGAGGGACTTCCGTTTAGCAGATTTTTGCAGGGGGGGTTCTCCAATTATAAAATATTATCAGATGTATACAGCCGGAAAATATCCGGTTCTTTCCGGAAAATCCCTGTTGCTGTGTGTGCTGGCTGCTGCTGTACTGGCTCTCATATGCTTTTATCTTTACAAGAAGCGTCCCTCCGAGGCCGCAGGCCGGACTATGGCATTTTACAGAATCGGCAAGGTAACACAGTATTTGGTCGAACTGTTAGTGGTTCTGGGCTTTGGCATTATGTTCTGCAATATAGCGGCACTGGCCCAGGGAGCATGGCTGATCTTTGGCGTAGTGTTCGGCGGTGTGCTCTCCCATGGGATTATGGAAATGATCCAGGAGGGGGATATCCGCAGGGTCATGGCCCACAAAGGAGTGCTCACTGCGGCTGTCGCCTCCTCAATGGTGATTTTCGGAATCTACTATTGGGATGTATTCCAATACGATGAGTTTCTGCCGAAGCAGGAGGAGCTGAAAGCTGTGAGCATCCGGTCAGACGACGGTTTTGATTATTCGGGAGAAGATGAAAGCGTAAATGATCAAATGCAGAAGGCTATGGAACAGATGGCCCGAGACCCGCAGGTCTATGAGGCTCTGAAGCAGGTGTTAAAAACCCATGTGGGCGGGCTGTCTAATGGGAACGGAAAATGGGGGGAAAGATTAGCGGCGATTCGCAATGGCCAGGAGAGTGTGAATATCCGGTATGTACGGGTAAGATATGCGTTGGCTGGCGGCCAGATTGTGCATCGGAAATATCTGGCGGACTATGATAAGAGCCGGCAGCAGCTGATGGCGCTGTACGACAGCCAGGATTACAAAAAGACTATTTTTCCGCTGACAGTTATGACAGAAGAAGAACTGATGAATAAAATCGAGGCAGTGGAGATCTCATCCATTGATAACATCTTTGGAGTGCCGGGAAATCAGGAGACAAAGGCGGAATTTTTGAAGACTTACCGGGCAGAGCTTCTGCAGTTGTCCAGCGAAACATTAGAAAGGGAACGGCCGGTGGGTAAAATCCAGCTGGAGGCCAATTGGGGCTACATGTCTGAAGACGGAGAAACCATGACACACCGGGAAGCTGCGGCGCTGTCCAATCAGGAGTACTATATTTATCCGTCCTTTGTCAGAACACTGGCTCTGCTAAAAAGCAAGGGCATTGAGCTTCTAGAGTCTATCCCGTCGGAATCTGTGGAACATATCACAGTTTATGAGAATGAGCAGAAGCGGGTGATTAAGGATCGCGGCCAGATTGAGAAAATCCTTCCAGAACTGGTGTGCAGTGAGATTGATGACGGGATTATGAGCCGGATGGATGACGTGACGGTGGATGTGAAACTGAAAAAAGATGGCCAGACGGAATTTATCACCTGTATTTGGAGGGGTGATGTTTGAAAACTGTATTCTAGGGGATGGTTTTCATGAGTCACGAGTTTGGGGAAAATAGACAAAACAGAGATCAAAACCGTTTTGGTTTGATAGTTTTCAGAGATGTTAGAGCAGGTGAGGGAGAGGCAGGTGTGGAGATGGATTCGGCAAAAGAGGGCAGGCGCTATAAAATATTAATCGTGGAGGATGACCCGGTTATAGGGGAGGCGGTGAGCCAGCATGTGGGGGCCTGGGGATATGAGCCGCAGGTTCAGCAGGATTTTCAAAATGTTATGGCTGGCTTTTTTGAGTGGGGGCCTCAGCTGGTTTTGATGGATATTTCTCTGCCTTTTTATGATGGATTTTACTGGTGCGGAAAAATCAGGGAGGTATCAAAGGTCCCGGTGATTTTCCTGTCCTCCGCCTCTGACCGGATGAATATTGTGATGGCTGTGAATATGGGAGCCGATGACTTCATCGCCAAGCCTTTCGACCTGCAGGTACTGACTGCAAAGATTCATGCGGTCATGCGCAGGGCTTATGATTTTGGCAGCATGGGCCAGTGTTTAGAGCACAGGGGCGCTGTGCTGAATACAGGAGATACCTCCCTTTCTTATCAGGGCAGGCGGGTGGAATTGACGAAGAACGATTACAGAATTCTGCAGACACTTATGGAGAACAAAGGCCGGGTGGTCAGCCGTGATACGCTGATGACCCGCCTCTGGGAGACGGACTGCTTCATTGATGAAAACACGCTGACAGTGAATGTGGCTCGTCTGCGGAGAAAACTTTTGGCCCTGGGGCTGACAGATTTTATACATACCAGAAAAGGGATGGGATATATCATTGTATGAGAAGGAATTAACCAATCATATGGGGCTGTCCTATGTGAAAGACAAAAGGAAGCCGCTGTTTTTCTCGGGACTGTGCAGTCTGATTATGGCGGCGGTTTATGGGCTGTACGGGGTTTCCTGGGAACCATTTCTCTATGGCTGGGTGCTCTGTCTGGCGGCAGGAGCGGCGGTGATGGCTGTTGATTTTAGCGGATATCGAAGGCGGCATGAGAATATGCTTCGGATGCGCAGGGAGGCGGCGGGGAGAATCTATGAATTTCCCAGGCCGCGCAGTCTGGAGGAAAGGGATTATATAGAATTGCTGGAAAGAGTATGGGAGGAACGGGAAGACTTTCAGATGGCTATCAGACAGGAGAGAAAGGAGACGATTGATTATTTCACACTGTGGATGCATCAGGTGAAAACACCTATTGCGGCCATGCGTCTCATGCTCCAGGAACAGGATACCGGCAGAAGCCAAAAACTTCAGGCAGAACTTTTTAAGACAGAACAGTATGTGGAAATGGCCCTCACTTATCTGAAACTGGGAGACAGCGGGACTGATTATGTTTTTCAGAAGCTTTCTGTGGAGGATGTGGTGAGACAGGCGGTGAGAAATTACGCATCCCTGTTTGTTTTGAAAAAAATAAAGCTGGAACTGGGGAAGCTGGACTGTGAAGTGGTTTCTGATGAAAAATGGCTGGTGTTTGTCATAGGACAGCTGCTGTCCAATGCTTTGAAATATACAAGGGAGGGCAGTATTTCCATTTATATGCAGGCAGAAAAGACACTGGTGGTCCAGGATACCGGCATTGGAATTGCCCCGCAGGACCTGCCCCGCATCTGGGAAAAAGGGTTTACCGGATATAATGGCCGCAGAAATGTACACGCTACAGGTATTGGACTGTATCTGTGCAGGCGAATCCTGAAAGGACTGTCCCATAACATTTCCATAGAGTCTCAGCCGGGTGAGGGGACTAAGGTGATAATTGACTTAAATTCCGGTTGACAAATGAATGGATGGAGGGTATAATTTTTTGAGTATAGGATGAGAGCGTGTTTGAGACACACTCAAGGAGAGAATTATGCACATTCAATTAATTGATGTTCTATCGCAGGATGGACAAGTTCTGCACCGGGAGATTCCGCTGGAGTTGGATACAGTGGAGGCAGGGGCAGAACGTTTTGTATTGTCTGAGAAAAGTCCGGTTACTGTAGATATCACTCATATGAGCGGCCGGGTGCTTCATATAGAAGCGCGCTGCCAGGTATCCGCTATGATTCCGTGCGGGAGATGTCTGGAGGAAGTGGGGAGAACATTTTCGGTGTCCATTTCCAGAGAAGTGGATATGAAGAAAATGGAAACAGAACAGGGGTTGGATGAGTATAGTTTGATCACGGGAACAGAGCTGGATGTGGATCGGATGATCCACAACGAGTTGTTGGTTCAATGGCCCCTGCGGGTTTTGTGCAGAGAAGACTGTAAAGGAATCTGCAGCCGGTGCGGGACGAATTTGAACTATCACAACTGTGATTGTGAGAAACAGAGTCTGGATCCGCGTATGGCAGCTATTAGTGATATATTTAGTAAATTTAAGGAGGAATAAACCCATGTCAATCTGTCCAAAGAATAAATCATCCAAGTCCAGAAGAGATAAGAGAAGAGCAAACTGGAAAATGTCAGTGCCGAATCTGGTAAAATGCAGCAAATGCGGTGCGCTGTCCATGCCGCACAGAGTGTGCAAGGCTTGTGGAAGCTACAATAAAAGAGAGATTATCTCTGCTGATTGATTAATGCTTAGGGCATGAGTGGGAAGTCCGTTTTTTGCAGGATTTTTCCACTCTATTTTTTTATCGTATAGGAAACTTCGTTCCCTATACGATAAAAACCCTCCGAGGGATCGCACTGCGCGCTAAGGAAGACGGTTGCTGGCGCAGCCGCGCTCCGGCGCGGGGAATCCGGCAGAGCCGGATTCTTTCTTGTAGTATCAAAAGCGGGTGAAAAATATTGGAACTTATTATAGATAAATTTTTGGAAAATCATAAATTATCCGGCGCAGAGTACCTGACACTGCTTGAGGGCTGGGAGAATCAGGAGATTTCCAGTCGTCTGGCACAGGAGGCGGTGAGAATCAGAGACTACTATTATGGAAGGAAAATTTTCACCAGAGGTCTCATCGAGTTTACCAATTATTGCAAAAATAATTGTTATTACTGCGGAATTAGAAATGGTAACCGAAATGCAGGCAGATACCGCCTCACAGAAGAAGAAATTTTAAAATGCTGCCATATGGGTTATGAGATGGGCCACCGTACATTTGTGCTGCAGGGAGGGGAGGACCCCTGGTTCGCAGATGAGAAAGCAGCGGAAATTATCCGCAGAATAAAGGGAGAATTTCCAGACTGTGCGGTGACCTTGTCTATAGGAGAGAAATCCTTTGAGAGTTATCGCCTGTTCCGGGAAGCAGGCGCAGACAGGTATCTGCTCCGCCACGAGACGGCAGATGAAACACTGTACCGTTCTTTACATCCTGCGGGGATGAGCCTGAAAAGGCGTAAGCAGTGCCTTTACGATTTAAAAGAACTGGGCTATCAAGTGGGGGCGGGCTTTATGGTGGGCGCGCCTGGCCAGACTCTGGCTCATCTGGCAAAAGACCTTGTTTTTCTCCAGGAGCTGCAGCCCCAGATGGCAGGCATCGGTCCGTTTATCCCTCATCACGATACAAAATATGGAGACGAAAAGGCAGGAAGTATAGAGCTGACACTGTTTCTCCTTTCCGTGATACGCATTATGCTCCCGACTGTACTGCTTCCGGCCACAACGGCACTGGGAACTCTAGACCCCACAGGGCGGGAGAAAGGGTTTATGGCAGGTGCCAATGTGGTGATGCCGAACCTGTCTCCCATGGAAAAACGCAGGCAGTATGAACTCTATGATAATAAGATCGGGACCAGAGAGGAAGATGGGGAAAGCATGGAGAGTCTGGCCAGGAGAGCGCAATGCGCCGGCTGCCGGCTGGTCAGTGAGCGGGGAGACGCGGTGAAGCTGTAAGTTTTTAACTCTTTTAGAACTGGAAAAACTGGTAATTTGAGAAAACATATTGGAAAAAGTAACAGAGTTATGGTATAGTATATAAAATAGGCAGTTTTTCTGTATTGATAGTAAAATGGAGGAAACAGGAGTGAAAGAAAGTTATAGTTCTAAAATGGATGAGAGAGTGAAGCGGAAGCGGATTGGCTGGAAAGTCGGTAATCTTGTGATACTTATGCTGATGGCTTCTATGTTTTTGGTAGTGGCTGTCTGTGTTTTCATGTTCTACTCTCTTATTATGAAATCCCTGGAGCAGCGGTGTGTGGATGGCACCAACATGCTGGCCTATGAGATTGGCCGTATGTCCGATGATGAGGATGAGATGGAAGTGCTGGATAAGCTGAAAAGCCACATGGAGATGGAGTTTTCGGTTTTTGAGGGGGGCACCCGTACTTATACCACCATATATCAAGACGGCCAGCGTGCCGTGGGCACCAGTCTGTCTGATGAGATGTCTGATATTATACTCAGACAGGAACAGTCATACGTGGGCACAGCTGACATTTTAGGGGTGAAACACATTTGTTCCTATGTGCCTATCCGTGATGAAGACGGAAAAGTGAATGGTTTGATTTCAGCCGCTGTTTCATCGGCATCAACAGTCCGCAGCGCGGCTTATGTGATTGGTCTGTCTTTTGTGGCGGCACTGATTGCTGTCATTGTGTGTATCCTGATTCTGTCCCGGTATCTGAAAAAGAGAGTGTCAGTTCCACTGGGTGAGATCACAGAGGCAGCCCAGCGTCTGCAGCGGGGTGAGCTTGGGCTGGCCAAAGGTGAGGAGCTCAAGGTGGCTGTCCATTCGGATGATGAGATCGGTGAGCTGGGCCGGGCCTTTGAGGATACCGTGATGAGGCTGCGGACTTATATTGGCGAGATCTCGGAAATTCTGGGAGCTATTGCCGATGGTGATTTGACCAGCAATGCAAGAGAGGAATATGTGGGCGACTTTGAAGCCATCAAAGGGGCTCTGGATGGCATTGAAGGAAAGCTGAACGGGGCTTTGGGACAGATAGAAAACAGCGCCGACCAGGTAGCTGCCGGAGCTGACCAGGTGTCCAGCGGCGCCCAGGCTCTGTCACAGGGTGCCACTCAACAGGCCAGCACAGTAGAGGAATTGGCGGCCACAATTGCTGAAATTTCTGAGAATGCGAAAAAGACAGCTGCCGCGGCTGAGGAAGCCGGACATTTTGTGGAGCAGGCCGGCGGCCATCTCAATACCAGCATTGAGCATGTGAAGGAGCTGAATGTGGCCACGGAGCGGATCACTACTTCTTCAGAGAAGATCGGAAAAATTATTGACACCATCGAAAACATCGCTTTCCAGACGAATATTCTGGCGCTGAATGCTGCAGTAGAGGCTGCCAGGGCCGGAAATGCCGGTAAAGGGTTTGCTGTTGTGGCCGATGAAGTCAGAAACCTGGCAAATAAATCCGACGAGGCGGCGAAGGCAACTAAGGAGCTTATCGATGATTCCATTAACGCTGTCAACGAAGGCGGTGAGGCGGTGGAAAGGGTTACAGAGTCTCTGGGGCGTACCAGTGAAGCTGCCGGCAATGTGACTGCAATGATGACAGATGTGGTGGAAGCTGTGAGCAGCCAGATGGATGCCATTATTCAGGTGAGCAGCGGAGTCGACCAGATTTCCTCTGTGGTCCAGACAAACTCTGCCACCAGCCAGGAAAGCGCAGCTGCCAGCGAACAGCTGTCCTCACAGGCCAGCCTGCTCAAGCAGCTTCTGGGTTCTTTCCGTCTGAGATAGGGGCAGTTCTAGAGCGTGTTTAAATATCTACGAAATGGTGTACTAACTGTTGTTTTTTAGTTTCAGCTGATTTGGTTTTTGGGAGACGAAAAAGTCTCCCTCTTTTTTATTTCTCTGGTAAAAGAATTATCCGTTTCCGTTCAGTTGGTCTGTAGTCTATATCATGGTGAAACACCGGGCCAGAGCAGCCTGTCATCCAAAATAGACTTGACTAATAAATATTACATATATAAGATTTAAGAGAAACGGATTTTAAAATTATTATGAGCAATTTTTTTAAAAATAATAGCATTAGCAGCTATGCTTATTGACCATATTGGTCAGTTTATTTCCAATATGCTGTTTGGGCGCATTGGATTGGACGTTTATCAGCACCAATATTTTTTGTTTGTACGTGGTCTTAGGAGGCGGCGATCCTTTTGAACAGGTTTATGGAAAACACTGGGTGCTTGGGCAATGAGTGACGGCTGTGGCCGGCCAGAAGATTTATTAGCGCTGAAAGGAAGGCGGAATTTGACATGCTGGCACAGAAGAATCCATATATTGAAAGCGCTTAGGAGCATCTGCAGGTTATCAGCCGGGATAAAGAAAAACAGCTGGCATATAAAACTCGGGAAAAAACAATCCGGGATTATAACCAACTGATTAAAGAAGCAGAGATACGGGGGAAGATAACAATGAGATAGACGACTTACGGTTAGAAAACTATAGTCTGCGTCTAAGACTTCGAAAAGCTCATTTTTTTGCTTCGCTATAGCGGCGAGACATCCAACAAGTGTACAACCACATACTATCATATCACATTGACACAGAATCGTATCTGGAGCAGGCAAAATGAAAAAAAGAACAGATGTTTGCTGAGGATGGACACGGGAACCAGGGTATGTTATACTGAAAATTAAATTCTGCTGTTTATTCCATATAATTTTACAGGATGCTGAACAGGCAGAAAACAGCATACAGGTGACCCGGATTCGTCGTGGGGCCAATCTGGGGCAGAACAGAGGACGTGCCGCGACGAATGCCAGCCTTATAGGCGATTTTTTTGATTATGAGATTCGGAGGTGATTTTTGTGCAGGGTGCACAAAGTATCTTTAAATTACACAGTAATTACCAGCCCACAGGCGACCAGCCCCAGGCCATCGATGCCTTGGTAAAAGGGTTCCGGGAAGGCAATCAATTCCAGACTTTACTGGGGGTTACCGGCTCCGGGAAGACGTTTACCATGGCCAATGTGATCCAGCAGCTGCAAAAACCCACATTGGTACTTGCGCACAATAAAACCCTGGCGGCCCAGCTGTACGGGGAGTTCAAGGAGTTTTTCCCTGAGAACGCGGTGGAGTATTTTGTGTCCTATTATGATTATTACCAGCCGGAAGCATATGTGCCGTCCAGCGATACCTATATTGCAAAAGACTCTGCTGTCAATGATGAGATTGATAAACTGCGTCTCTCAGCCACGGCGGCTCTGAGTGAGCGGCGGGATGTAATCATTATATCCAGTGTCTCCTGCATTTATGGAATCGGAAGCCCCAATGATTATCAGAATATGATGATTTCCCTGCGTCCGGGGATGGAGAAAGAGCGGGATGACGTGGTCCGCCAGCTGATTGATATTCAGTATTCCCGAAATGAGATGGATTTTCACAGGGGGACATTTCGTGTGAGAGGAGATGTGCTGGAGATTTTCCCGGCAGATTATTCCGAGTCGGCGGTGAGAGTGGAGTTTTTTGGGGATGAGATCGAGAGAATCACAGAGGTAGATACACTGACGGGTGAATGCAAAAGAGACCTGAATCATATTGCTGTTTTCCCGGCATCTCATTATGTGGTTCCCATGGAGCAGATTCTGCGGGCGGCAGAAGATATTGAAGCAGAAATGAAAATTCAGGTGGAATATTTTAAAGGGGAGGACAAGTTAATCGAGGCCCAGAGGATTGCAGAGAGGACAAATTTTGATGTGGAAATGATGAAAGAGACGGGCTTTTGTTCCGGTATTGAGAATTATTCCCGTCATTTATCTGGTCTGGCGCCAGGGCAGGCTCCGTATACGCTGATGGATTATTTCTCCGATGACTTTCTTCTTATCATTGATGAATCTCATAAAACAGTGCCTCAGGTGCGGGGCATGTATGCGGGCGACCAGTCCAGAAAGCAGACATTGGTGGATTACGGCTTCCGTCTGCCGTCGGCCAAGGATAATCGTCCTCTGAATTTTGAAGAATTTGAGAGTAAAATTGACCAGGCTTTGTTTGTGTCAGCCACACCGGGGGATTATGAGGCGGAACATGAGTTGATGCGTGCAGAACAGATTATCCGTCCTACAGGCCTCCTGGACCCGAAAGTAGAAGTACGTCCTGTGGAAGGGCAGATTGACGATTTAATCGGAGAGGTCAATAAAGAGACAGAAAAGGGGAATAAGGTGTTAATCACCACTCTCACCAAAAGGATGGCTGAGGATTTAACCGATTATATGAAAGACGTGGGAATCCGCGTAAAATATCTCCATTCCGATATTGATACCCTGGAACGTACAGAGATTATCCGTGATATGAGGCTGAATGTATTTGATGTGCTGGTTGGGATCAATCTGCTGAGAGAAGGGCTGGACATACCGGAGATCACTCTGGTTGCCATTCTGGATGCAGATAAAGAAGGATTCCTGCGTTCTGAGACATCCCTGATTCAGACAATCGGACGAGCGGCGCGGAATGCAGAAGGACATGTAATTATGTATGCAGATATTATCACAGATTCCATGCGCATGGCCATAGAGGAGACAAAGCGCAGGAGAGCTCTACAGGAAGCCTACAATAAAGAGCATGGCATTACACCGAAAACCATTCAAAAGGCTGTACGAGATCTGATCAGTGTATCAAAATCTGTGGCAGAGACAGAAGACGCACTGATGAAAGATCCCGAATCTATGAGTGAGAAAGAATTGAAAAAATTGATTGCTAAAGTGGAAAAACAGATGAAAATAGCAGCAGCGGAGCTGAATTTTGAGGCGGCTGCTGAGTTGAGGGATAAGATGGTAGAATTAAAGAAGAATTTGGAAGAATTAGATGGCTAAAGTGATATACTGAAGTCTGACAGAAGAAAGTTCCCTGATACACCGATTCGCAGTGTTTGAGTATCTGCGAAATGGTGTGTCAGGGAACTCTCGTCCCAGCTTATTCTGCTGGAATCTAGGAAGCTTAACAGGTGAAACACTGTAAAAGCTGTCAAGATAGTTCCGGTTAAATGAGCTGCTGGGGTACGTACTGTCTTTTTCTTTTTGGTGTCATAGGGCATAATTCCCATACGTATACTGTGCATTTCATACGCGTAGTAGATGTACTTTCCATCTCGCACCGCTTCACCTGGAGCATTCACTTGTTTTACCGCCGCTTCTACAGCTTCCGCCGGTAGGACTGATATACCTGATGTAAATACGCATAAAGCGGCAATACATGCAATTAGTTTATTGTTAAAATTTTCATAGATTTACCTCCTCGTATAATAAGTGTATAGCCAATCAAAACAGGCTATAGACTTATTCT